>CALAFV010000001.1 GCA_937891445.1 uncultured Phycisphaerales bacterium
CCACAAGCCCCGCCCCCGTCCACACGGCCGCCTCACCTTCGATCCCCACCCCCGCCGACGCGCTCGCCGCGGCCGCAAAGTCGCCCCCCGGCGTCTCCCACGCGACCGAGTCGAAGAACCGGTGCACCCACGTCGCCGACCCCGGCGTCGCCGGCCCGCCGCCACCCTCCCCGCCCGGCGCATCGGTCGTCCCTTCCCCCCAGTCCGCCAGCAGCCGGTGCAGCGACACCGTTGAGACCGAGTCGCTCCCCGACGACGTCACCCACAACGTCAGTTCCACCCCCGTCACCGTCGCCCCCGCCGGCACCGCCCCCGCCACGTCGAACATCAGCACGGCGCGCCGGTGCTGCCCCTGCCCGTTGTTCCCGGTGAAGATCCCCTCCCCCAACCCGTTGCTCAGGGCGCCGTCGGCGCTCTCATACAGCGTGTTGTCCCGCGAGGCCCCCAGAACCACCACATCCGCCGCCGCCGGCAGCGCCGGCACCGACACCCCCGCGGCAGCCGCCGCGGACATCACACACACGGCAAACTTCATCGGGACCTCGTCTCTGCCACCCGCGGCCGCGACCGAGGCGGACCTGTCAGAACGCAACGCAAGGCCCACGCGGCGGGCCTTTCCCCTCTGACCTATTTCTAACACCGGATTGAAGCCCGTCAACGCCCCCCGCCGCCCACACGCCGGCCACCGCCCCTCGCGGCCGCGCCAGAGCGACCGCAGCCGATAACCCGCGCCCCCGAACCACCGGAACGTGGACGCACGAAAACAGCCCGGAGCCGGCGGCGATCCGCCGGCCCCGGGCCGGTTAGGAGGAGTCAGTCGGATCTCAGCACCCGCCCTGCACGGCCTGGAGCCAGGCTGTCAGGAACGCGCTGATGTCCGCCGAGTTCACCGTCATGTCGCCGTTGAAGTCGGCCACCAGCGACCCTTCCTGCAGGCTCTGGAGCCACGCCGTCAGGAACGCGCTGATATCGCTCGAGTCCACGCTCCCGCTCCCATCCCAGTCCGCCGGGCACGCATCGCCGCGCACCGTCCGGTACGCCCGCACATCCGCCCCCGCCCCCGCGATCACGAGCGTCCCGTCGCGACCGAACGCCGGTGCGCCGATGTTCACGTTCGGCACGGCCACCGACCACCGCTCCGTCAGGTCCGCGTTGAACGAGTACACGCGCCCGTTGCTGAACGCGCCGTTGGAAACGAACACGCGCCCCGCGGCGTCCACCGCCATCCGCGGCGTCAGGAAGTCCGCGAAGATCGGCGCCGACTCGTTCACGATCGCCCCCGTCTCCGGGTCCAGCCGACGGATCGGATACCCTGTCTGCGCCGACCCCGGCCCCACCATGTACACCGATCCGTCGTTCCCCACGGCGAACTCCGACGACGTCGAGTACCCCGCCGGCGCCGACCACCGGATCGTCATCGCCGACCCCGTGTCGTCGAACGCGTAGAAGAAGTCCACCACCGCGTTGTTCTGCACACGTGAGACAAACACCGTCCCGTCCGGCCCCACCATCGGCGTGTTCTGCATCAGGAAGCCGGGCATCAGTTCGCTCTGGTACAGGAACGCCCCTGTCTCCAGGTCGAACTTCTTCACCACCTGCCCGCCCGACACGCTGTCCACCACGTAGATGAACCCTTCCGGCGACGCCGTCAGGTTCGCCGCCCCGCCGCAGTTGCCGCTCACCGAGCACGTCCGCGCCGCCGTCCACACCGTCGATCCATCGGTCGCCCGGATCCGCTTGATCGACCGGAAACTCGCGATGACCGGGTCGCCGTTGGCCGCGAACACGACGCCGTCATACGGCCCCGCGTCGATCTCCTCCTCAGAGTTCCACAGGATCGCCCCCGTCGCCGCGTCCAGCGCATACAGCGGCGCCGACACGCTCGCCCCGTTCCCCGAGCGCGACGCGTACACCCTCCCCCCGCTCACCCCCGCCACCCACGTCGTCCAGTCCCCCGTCTCGTACGGGATGTGCGTCGCCCACAACTCCGCCCCCGTGTCCAGGTCCAGCGCCACCACCGGCGAGCCGTGGGGCTCACCCGCCGGCGGGAACCCCGTCTGCCGCACGAGGAACACGCGGCTCCCCTCGATCACCGGCTGCCACGCGATGATCGTAGTCCGCGCGATCCCGTTCCAGAGGATGTCCGGCGCATCGGGACCCAACTCCGCCGTGCGGCCGTTCCGCCCCGCGTTTCCCCCGTTGTTCGTCCACCCGTCCCCCGCCGCCGCCCCCGCGCCGACCCCGACCGCCAGCAGCCCCGACACCACCCAGATCCGTGCGCCTCTCCTCGCATCCATGGCGACTCTCCTTTGAGTCGGCCGCGCCGGAGCGGACGCCCGCCGCGGCCGCACCGCAGAACCTACCGCCCGCCCCACGCCCCCGTCAAGACCCGCGCCCCCGCGCCGTGCGCATGAAAAACGGCTCAGGACCGGCGATGGAGGTGCGCCCGCCGGTCCTGAGCCGCTCTCGAGGAGTCAACGCGCCGTGAGCCTCAGCAGCCCCCCTGCACCGCCTCCAGCCACGCCGTCAGGAACGCGCTGATGTCGGTGGAGTTCACCTGCCCGTCGCCGTTGAAGTCCGCCTCCAGCGTCCCGCCTTGCAGGCTCGTCAGCCAGCCGGCGAGGAACGCGCTGATGTCCGTGGAGTTCACGCTCCCGTCGCCGTTCCAGTCCGACGGGCACCCGCCGCCGGGCAGGCCGATCCGCACCAGCGCCGTGCCGACGGCCTCGTTGCCGGCCCCGCACAGCGCCGCCGCCTCGTCACGCAGCGTGACGACGACCAGCACCGCCCCCGGCACGAGCGCCGCCGTGTCCGCCTCGAACGACCGGATGTACACGCCGTCGTCGAACGCCCCGTTCCCGTCCAGGTCCACCGGGTCGTTCTCCCGCGCCACCACCACCTCGTCGTTGTACACCAGCACCGCGTTGGTGCGCCAGTCCGCCGCGTCCGTCGTCCCGCCCAGCAGGATGTTCCCCGCCCCGTCCCCCGTCTGCACGAAGAACAGCGGCTCGTCCGGTTCCGACCTCCACACTTCCGTGGCACCGGCGTGGATCGGGTCCCCTTCCTTGAACACCCGCGTCACCACCGGCCCGGTCCCCTGCGCCACCCACCCCTGCTTCTCCACCGTGGACCCGCGCGCCAGCCACACCCCGCCCGTCCCCATCCACAGCCGCGGCGAAGGCATCACCACCGGCGACGCCATCCCCGGCAGCACCGTGAACCCCTCCTGGATCACCAGCACCCCGTCCACCACGATTGCCCCGTCGTCTTCGTCCGCCCCCGTCCCCAGCACGGCGCCGTAGATGTGATGCTCCCCCGACGGGTCAAAGGCGATCCCGCCCGTCCCCGCCGAGTTCGAATCAAGCGACTCGATCACGGCCACCGACCCCTCCGGCAGCGTCACGTGCCGCTGCGCAATGACCGTCGCCCCGTTGTCCGACAGGTACGCCGCCGAGAGCGGCGACGTGTTCGTGTAGAACCCCACCGCGCCGCTTTCCAGCAGGTTCACCGAACCGCCCAGCCCCGCCCCGTACGTGAACCCATCCAGCGCCGCGATCTGCTGCCCCTCGCGCACGACCTCCGTGATCCCCGCGCCGCTCGTCGTCGCGACGAAGTTCCGCGTCCCCGGCGCCCCATCATCGGTCCCGCCGAAGGCCACCAGACCTTCGTCGTTGACTTCCGCCCCGCGCGTCACCGCCGTCAGCGTCCCGTTGCTCGTCGCCGTTGACCCTTCGCGCAGGATCACCTCCGGCCCGCTCCCCGGCCCGGAGCGCAGCATCACGCCCACACCCAGGTCCGTGGTCGCGCGCATCACCCACCAGTTCCCCCCCGGGCTCGCGATCGGCCGGTCGAACGCCGCGAAATGCTCCCCGCCCCCGCCCGGCACCAGCGAGTTCGCCAGCCCGATGTCCGTCGAGAACACCCCGCGCGCCCCCGCGGCCGTCGCCGGCGCGGGCACGATGCGGCTGGCCGCCGACGCCGTGTTG
>CALAFV010000002.1 GCA_937891445.1 uncultured Phycisphaerales bacterium
GCTGTCGATCTACACGGCGGGGCTGACGCAGGGCCTGATGTGGCGCGCGTTCGACGAGGTGGGGCAGTTGCAGTACCGCGACTTCGTGGAGACGGTGACGGCGATCCTCCCGATGTACTGGGTCCGCGCGGCCGGCGGGACGCTGTATCTGGCGGGGGCGGTGCTGCTGGCGGTGAACTTCATCATGACCTGGCGGAACCGGCCGGCGGTGTACGAGGAGCCGGTGCACGAGGCGCCGGCGCTGAGCCCGCGGTACGAGGATCCGGAGGAGCACCCCAGGAGCCGGCTGACCAGCAACACGGCGCTGGGGCACCGCGGGGACGTGTTCCTGCAGGGCGGGTGGCACCGCCGGTGGGAGCGGCTGCCGCTGCGGTTCACGGTGTGGACGATCGCGGCGGTGAGCGTGGCGTCGCTGATGGAGATCATCCCGACGTTCCTGATCCGGTCGAACGTGCCGACGATCTCGAGCGTGAAGCCGTACACGCCGCTGGAACTGGCGGGGCGGGACATCTACATCGCGGAGGGGTGCTACAACTGCCACTCGCAGATGATCCGTCCGATCTGGGCGGAGACGGTGCGGTACGGCGAGTATTCCAAGCCGGGCGAGTTCGTGTACGACCACCCGTTCCAGTGGGGGAGCCGGCGGATCGGGCCGGACCTGGCGCGCGAGGGCGGGAAGCAGAGCCACGACTGGCACGTGCGGCACCTGGAGAACCCGCGGCAACTGGTGGCGCAGTCCACCATGCCGACGTACGCGCACCTGCTGGAGCAGGAGTTGGACTTTGAGTCCATCCAGCGGCGGGTGAACGTGATGGCGATGCTGGGCGTGCCGTACGGCGACGCGGTGAAGCGGGCGCCGGAGATGGCGCGGGAGCAGGCGGCGCGGATCGCGGCGGAACTGGAGCAGCAGGGCGGGTACCCGGGGCTTCAGGACAAGAAGGTGATCGCGCTGGTGGCGTACCTGCAGCGGCTGGGGACGGACCTGAGCGCGGGGGCCGGGGCGCCGGCGGAGGCGGGCGCGGAAGGAGGCCGGTGACGTGAGCCTCAGCGAACTGATGAGCGCGATGGACCTGTCGGTGTACCCGCAGGTGGCGATGGTGATCTTCCTGGCGGTGTTCGCGTCGGTGACGTGGCGCGTGTTCACGAAGCGAGCGGCGGAGGACTGCCGCGAGGCGGCGCTGCTGCCGCTGGAGGACGAGGTGCGGCGCGGGCCGGGGCCCGGTGGCCGGGCGGGACGGGGATAAGGAGAGCGGCCGTGTCGAAGCAGGAGCCGAAGGTTCTCGCGCACGAGTACGACGGGATCCGCGAGTACGACAACCCGACGCCCGGGTGGTGGCACGCGATCTTCTGGGCGACAGTGCTGTTTTCGGTGTTCTACATCACGTTCTGGCACACCAGCCCGCTGGCGTGGTCGATCGAGGACGCGTGGCGCGAGGCGCAGGCGCGCGAGTCGGCGAAGATCTTCGGGTCGCTGGGGGCGCTGGAGGGGGATGAGAAGACGCTGCTGGCGATGATGAAGGACGCGCGGATGATGCAGGTCGCGCGGGGGATTTTCGAGGGGAACTGCGCGGCGTGCCACGGGCGCGACGGGGGTGGGATCAACGGGGTGAACCTGACGGACGAGTACTACAAGAATGTGGCGAGCCTGGCGGACATCTTCCGCGTGGTGAGCGACGGGGCGGCGTCGGGGGCGATGCCGGCGTGGCGCAACCGGCTGACGCAGAACGAGCGGGTGATCGTGGCGGCGTACGTGGCGTCGCTGCGCGGGACGAAGCCGGCGGCGGGGCGCGGGCCGGAAGGCAACGTGATCCCGCCGTGGCCGACGGGGGAGTGACGGGGTGGAGGGAGCGGCGGCGAGCATGGACAGCGTTTCGATGAATCTGACGTTCGGCGCCGCCGCGGCGGATCCCGCGCGGGATGAGCGCGACGGCTTCGGGGGGCGGCCGCTGTCAACGCTGAACCCGGACGGGTCGCGGCGGTGGATCCGGCCGCGGCCGAGCCCGGGGCGGATGCGGATGTGGCGGCGGCTGGTGGCGT
>CALAFV010000003.1 GCA_937891445.1 uncultured Phycisphaerales bacterium
CGAGGGGCGGCGGCCGCTGGAGCGGGCGCTGGATGTGCTCGTGCAGCACCTGGTGACGGTCGCGGCCGGGGGCGGGTTCGTGGAGGAGGAACTGAAGCGCGAGGTGCGGGGGACGTGGGCGTTCCGCAACCTGAGCGACCGGGAGTGGGCGTGGTGCATGGACTTCGTGCACCGCGGCGGGGAGTCGCTGCGGGTGTATCCGCAGTATGCGCGGATCAGGCGGGTGGGGAGGGACGAAGGCACGGAGGCACGACGGCACGAAGAGGAAGAAGCCTGGGGCGAGGGGCCGAACCGGTACGAGCCGGGGAAGGCCGATGGATCGCCGGGGCCGCTGGTGAAGGCGGCGGAGGGGGATGGCCAGAGCGGGGAGCCTGTGCGCTGGGTCGTCGCTTCGGACGCGATCGCGAGGGTGCACCGGCTGGGGATCGGCACGATCACCTCCGAGATGGTGATGCAGGTCAAACTCGTACGCGGGGCGCGCACGACCGGGGGGACGACGCTGGGGACGATCGAGGAGGGGTTCATCTCGCGGCTGGCGGTGGGCGACCGGTTCGTCTTCACGGGGCGGGTGCTGGAACTGGTGAAGGTCCGCGGGATGACGGTGTACGCGCGCAAGGCGCGGCAGATGAGCGGGATCGTGCCGCGGTGGGACGGGGGGCGGTTCCCGCTCTCGACGCAGATGGCGGCGGCGCTGCGGCGGAAACTGGACGAGGCGCGGCGCGGGGTGTACGCGGACCCGGAGATGGCGGCGGTGCGGCCGGTGCTGGAGTTGCAGCGGGCGTGGTCGGTGATCCCGGCGCCGGATGAACTGCTGGTGGAGGTCGTGACGACGCAGGAGGGGTTCCACATCTTCGTGTTCCCGCTGGATGGGCGGAGCGTGCACGAGGGGCTGGGGGCGCTGGCGGCGTACCGGCTGACCAGGGGGCGCCCGCTGAGCGTGACGGCCAGCGCCAACGACTACGGGCTGGAACTGCTGAGCCCGGAGGAGTTGCCGTCGGACGAGGCGTCGCTGCGGGCGCTGCTGAGCCCGGAGGGGCTGGTGGAGGATCTGCTGGGGTCGCTGAACTCGACGCAGATGGCGCGGCGGCAGTTCCGGGACATCGCGCGGATCGCGGGGCTGATCATCCCGGCGTACCCCGGCACGGCGCGGCCGCAGCGGTACGTGCAGGCGTCAAGCGACATGTTCTTCGACGTCTTCGAGCAGTTCGACCCGGGGAACATGCTGCTGGACCAGGCGCGGCGGGAGGTGCTGGAGGCGCAGTTGGAGGTCTCGCGCCTGCGGGCGACGATGGAGCGGCTGGCGGGGATGCGGATGACGATCAAGCGGCTGGACCGCCTGACGCCGCTGGCGTTCCCGCTGTGGGCGGAGCAGTTGCGGTCGGTGCACGCCAGCAGCGAGCCGTGGTCGGAGAAGATCGCGAAGATGGTCGTGAGGCTGGAGGCGGAGGCGGATGAGCAGGCCGCGGGGCGGGGGAAGCCGGCGCGCGGGCGGGGCGCCAAGGATGGCGGGCGGGGGCGGGGAAGTGCGGGCGCTGCGCCCGCGGCGCGGAGGAGCACGCGTGCGCGTTGAGTGGGCCGGAGAGGAACTCGAACTGCTGGCGCAGCGGGCGGTGTGGTGGCCGCGGGGGGCGACGCTGATGGTGGCGGACCTGCACCTGGGGAAGGCCGCGGCGTTCCGCAGCGCGGGTGTGCCGGTGCCGGCGGGGACGACGGCGGCGGACCTGTCGCGGCTGGGGATGCTGCTGGAGGCGACGGGGGCGAGGGTGCTGGTGATTCTGGGCGACCTGCTGCACGCGCCGACGGGGCGGGCGAAGGAGACGATGGAGGCGGTGGCGGCGTGGCGGGCCGGCGGCGGGAGGGCGGGGGTGGAGATGCTGCTGGTGCGCGGCAATCACGACCGCAGCGCGGGGGATCCGCCGCGGCAGTGGCGGATGGCGGCAGTAGATGGGCCGCTGGAGTACGGGCCGTTCACGCTGGTGCACGAGCCGCGGCCGGCGCGGAAGGGGGAGTGGCTGGTCGCGGGGCATCTGCACCCGGCGGTGGCGCTGGAGCGCGCCGATGGACGCGCGGGGGGAATGAAGGCGGCGTGCTTCTGGGCGCGGGGCGGGAGCGCGGCGGATGGGCGCGGCGGGTTCTTGATCCTGCCGGCCTTCGGCGTGTTTACGGGGATGAAGACGGTACGGCCGCGGGTGGGGGATCGGGTGTTCGCGGTGGGGCCGGAGCGGGTGGTGCAGGTGCGGGGGGCGGCGTGAGGTGAGGCGGGAGGAGAGGGAGAAGGGGAGTCCGCTCACTGCGTTCGCGGCTCGTCTTGGGCGCGGCTTGTTATGCGGGCCACTTGCCGGAGTGCGTGCGTTCGGCGAAGGACTTGGGCTTGCGGTTGGGGTCGGCGGGGCTCCACTTGAACTTCGGGAGGGCGCGGAGGTCGGCCAGCGCGGGGTCGCCGAGGTACTTGTCCCAGTCGAACTGCACGCCGGGGTCGCGCTTGCGCTGCCGGGCGGCGTAGTGGTGCGTGACGACGGTCTTGAACTGGTAGATGCGGTGGAGGGCCTGGGTGAGGTCGGCCAGGGCCTTGTACTGGGCGTCGGTGTAGCCGATGAACGTGGCGAACTGGGCGTCGGACATGTCGGCGAAGGGGCGGAAGGCGCCGCGGGTATGGGTGGCGTCGATGGCTTTGTCGAGTTGGGCCTTGCAGAACTTGATGATGTCGCTCTTCGGGACGGTCGCGAAGCGGTCGCCGCCCTCCTCGCGGCCGGGGAAGGACTCGCCCTTCTTCATGCGGTAGAGGGTGATGCCCTCGCCGGTGGTGTCCAGGTCGCAGCCGTCGGCGGTGCAGGTCGCCTTGCCGTCCTTCACCTCCACCGCGGCCTTCTTTCCGACCTTGAGTTCGAGGTCGGCGCCGGAGCCGATGAGCGAAAGGGCGTAGAGGAGTTGGAAGGCGCGGTTGCAGATGCCGCGTGTGTCGCCCCAGGGGGCCAGGCCGTTGCCGTCCCACTGGTCGCGGTCGTCGGGGACGAAGATGTCGGTCAGCGGCTTGACGGCGTCGTCGGAGCAGTTCTTCGCGAGGACGCCGATCATCTTCCTGCAGCGATCGGTCACGGCCGTGCCGTCGGACTTGTTGCCGCCGCTGCTCTGCTTGTGGCAGAGGAAGGCGGCGACGGCCTCGAGGTGCTTCTGCGCGGCGGCGCTGAGCGTGCCGGAGAGCGCGGGGGGATTGGTGGCGAGTTTCACCAGGGCGCGGCAGAGGTGGAGGTTCACGCCCAGGTCGTCGATGAGGCCGGTGAGTTCGACGCCGATGGAGTGCGAGTTGCCCTTGACGGCGGCGCTGACGCTGCCGGCGTGGGGGCAGACCTTGTAGTTGGGGACGGCGTGGTGGATCGTGCCGTCGCGCGTGATGATGAAATGAGCGCCCAGCGGCCCGTTGGGCTTGAAGATCTCCAACTGCGCCTCGTAGGTGAACCACTCGGCGAGCGGCTTGGAGACGTTGCTCATGCAGTGCACGTAGAAGTAGTCGTAGGACCGCCGCCGGCTGGACGCGACCATGAAGGTGTTCTTGATCTTGCCCGCGGCGTCGTAGCGGTCGTCCTTGTACGCCGCGGGGTTCTTCAGGACGGCGTCCAGGCCGGGGATTGCGAGGATGAGGCGGTCCTGGCGGCGCTCCTTGTCCTCGCTGGAGCGCAGCGCCAGGTCCAGTTCCCACGTCTCGTCGTCGGTGTCGGCCCCCGGGAGGGCGATGATCAGTTTGTCCAGGTCGGCGCCGGACTTGTCCTTCAGGGCGATCGGCTTGCCGTCCTTGTCCACCAGGCGGAGTTCGGCGGTGCAGCAGTGCTCGGCGGAGCGCAGCGCGACGGTCTTGGTGACGGTGAAGACGCCGGCGTCGGTGAAGTTGCCCTGGATGGAGACGATGGGGTCGAGGCCCTTCTCGGGCTGGAGACCCTTGTCGTTCCACGCGGCCCGGTCGGCCTCGTAGATAATGAGGTAAGGGGTGATCCCGCTCTTGATCGGGGCCGCGGCGACGGTCTGCTTGATCGTCAGCACGAGGTCCCTGGTCCACTTCACGGGGCCGGCGGCGTCCCACTTGAAAATGGGGCCGAGGCCCGTGGCGGGAGGGCCCTTCACTTTGGCGGCTTTGGCGGACTTTGCTGGTGCGGCGGGTGGGGCCATGGCGGTGGTCATCCCGGCGGCGCGTCGGACGGCGCGGCGGCCGCGTCGCTGTCGTCGGCAGCGGCCGCGGCGGCGACCTCGTGCTCGTCGGGCTCGTCGTCGGGTTGCTCGGGGGCGGGCGGGGCGCTGAGCACGAACTCGGCGTCGTACACGTCGGCGCTGATGAACAGGACGGCCTCGTGGTCCTTCCAGCGGACGGCGACGGGGCCCTCGGGGATGTCCTTGAGGTTGATGCGGCCCTCGGCGTCGGTCTTGTGCTCGATGGGCTTGCACGTCCACGGGTGGACGGTGACGGTCTGCCGCGCCAGCGGCTCGCGGTCGCCGGCGGTGAGGACGCGGCCGACGACGCGGCGGGGGCGGCCCAGGAGGATCGGCCAGGACTCCTGGTACGCATCCGGGAGGCGGACGCGGGCGCGCGAGTCGGAGCGGCCGACGGCGACGATGCGGCCGGCGTCGTCCACGATCGTGTAGTCGGCGTTGGGGAGGATGTAGTCGCTGTCCTCGTACTGGAGGATGCGGAAGCGCTGCACCGCGATGGGCTGCACACGGATGATGTGCGTGTGCTCGGTCATCAGGCCGTCCTGCTCCCACGGGCGCGGGATCAGGACGATGCCGGGGTCGTCCGTGTCGTCGAAGCGGTAGTTGTGGCCGTCGGGGGCGCGCTGCGTGCAGCCGACGATGTCGCGGAGGCAGGCGTTGATCTCGTCGGGGTTGTCGGTGCCCCAGTTGAACTTCGCGAGGTCCTGCCAGCGCATCTCGGCGGCCTGGGCGAGTTTGAGGATGGTGTCTCCGGTGCGGACCTTGTAGGCCTCGACCTC
>CALAFV010000004.1 GCA_937891445.1 uncultured Phycisphaerales bacterium
GGAGATGCTCCTGGTGCCGCTGTTCGGGCACTCGGCGGGGCACTGCGGCGTCGCGATCCGGCTCCCCGGCGGCGCCGACGGCGGGGAGTGGCTCTTCCACTGCGGCGATGCGTACTTCCACCACTGGGAGATCGCCGCGGAGGGAGCGCGGACGCCGGCAGGGCTGGCCGCGTACGAAAACCTCTACCAATATGATCACGGGCAGCGGATCCACAGCCGCGAGCGGATCCGCGACCTGGTCGCCAGCCGTCTTGACGAGGTCGTGGTCATGAACACCCACGACCCGGTGTACACCGAGCGGGCGGCGGACCTGCTGCGGGCGCCGGTGCGGGAACAGCCCGCGGTGCTGATGTAGCGCGGCGGTGGGGAGCGGAGGTCGATGCCGATCGCATCCGTTCTGGCGGTCCTCGGACTGGATCCGTGGGCGGAACTGCTCGTGCTGCTGCTGGCCGCCGTGCTGGCCGCGCTGGCTGTGCACGCGGCGTTCGCGTGGGTGCTCCGGCGGCTGCTGCGCCGGCGGGGCCAGCGACTGGCGGAACTGCTCGCCGAGCACGCCCGTGCGCCCGGACAAGCAACGGCGGTGCTGCTGGCGGCGTGCATCGTGCTCTTTTCGGTGTCGCGTCCCGCGGCCGCCATCGGGTCGATGCGGCATGCGGCGGTCCTGGCGCTGATCGCCGCCCTCGCGTGGCTGGCGGCGCGGCTGACACGGATGATCGACCTGGGCGTCGCCGAACTGGTCGGCGCACGCGATATCGAAGACGTGCGGCTCCGGAGCGTGCGCACGCGCGTGCGCGTCGTCCGGCGCGTCGTGGTCGTCGCGGTGTGGGTCGTCGCGGCCTCGGTGATGCTCATGACCTTCCCGCGGGCGTGGCAGGTCGGCGTGAGCCTGCTCGCATCGGCGGGGATCGCGGGGCTTGTCGCCGGCCTGGCGGCGAGGCCGGTGCTGGCCAACCTCATCGCGGGCGTGCAGATCGCGATCACCGAGCCGATCCGGCTGGGCGACGCGGTGACGATCGACGGCCGTTTCGGGTGGGTCGAGGAGATCACCGCGACGTACGTCGTGCTGCTGACGCGCGAGCGCCGGCGGCTGATTGTGCCGGTGACGTTCTTCGTCGAGAAGATGTTCGAGAACTGGACTCGCGTGGCGGACGGCGTCGGCGCGGCGGTGGTCGTCACGCTGCCGCGCACGGCCGACCTGGGGCGCGTGCGCGAGGCGGTGCAGCGGGCGCTGGGGGCATCACCGGCGTGGAACCACGGGAACTGGATGCTGGAGGTGGAGGCGGTGCGGCCGGCGGAGATCGACGTGCGCGTTACCGCGGGGGCCGCCGCGGGCAGCGGGACGGCGGGGGCGCTGGAGTTGCAGGCGGCGATCCGTGCGGCGGTCGTCGCGGCGGTGTAGCGTGCCTCAGGCTTGCGACGGGCGCTCCAGCAGCGGGTGCTGCACGAAGATGCACGTCGGCGTGACGGGATACTCGACGCTGAGGCGGTAGACGTAGAACTCGTCGGGGTTCCACCCGGTTCGCTCGAAGACGTGCGCGACCAGTTCGCGGTGGCGGGCGTAAACCGGCGTGCTAACGACGTCCAGTCCGGTGCCGAGGAAGACGACGCGCTCCGGCATCGGCAGGCGCATGCGATCGTGATCCTCGTCGCCCGTGGCGCAGCGGTACATCTCGCTGACGCGCAGCGTCTTGTACTCCATCCGGCCGAAGAGGTCGCGGTGCACGTAGTGGTCGCAGAGCAGGGCCTCGCAGGGCGTGAAGCAGCGCACGGCTATCCCGCCGAAGCGGTTCTGGTCGTCGCGGTAGATCGGCGCGTGGGCCCGCGAGAGTTCGCCGGTCAGGCACGTGACGGCGCCCGTGCGGCCGACCGTCCCGCCTTCGAGCACGGCCTCCGGCGCCCCCTGCGGCGAAACAGCCTCGTAGATCTGCGGGAGCGGGTGGGAGCAGAAGGAGCGGAGCAGCGGGACCATGCCCCGGCCGTCGCTTGCGGCCTCGCCGGGCGGCGGCGGGTCGATCGGCTCGCGCCGGGTCGGCGAGTGGATTGCCGCGGCGTCGTCGCGGTAGTAGAGGCGGCCGATGGGCCAGGAGACGTCCACGCGCGTCCGCACCAGGTCCACAAAGCCGCGGACGGAGACCATGTCCATGAACCCCGGCTGATCGGAGCGGTGCAGGAAGTCGGCGCGGAGTTGGAGTTTGGCGTGCACGCCGAAGAGGTACGCGTTGGCGCGGAACGCGGCCCTGCGCTGCTCCAGTTCCGTGCGGTCCGGGGCGCCGTCGGCCGTCGGTGGACGTGTCGGCGGACGGGGGCGTCGTGGTCGGCTACTCGTCGGTTCTCGACGACATGGGGGAACTCGTCACGCACGCGTTCCGGTGGACGCGCGACGAGGGGATCGAGGACCTCGGCATGCCGGAGCACGCGCAGTACTCGCGTGCGATCGGCATCTCCGACGATGGACAGACGGTCCTGGTCGATGCGCTGATGCTGTTCATGAACGATGATGGGGAGGTCATCGCAACGCCGAACGCGGCGTTCATCTGGCGGAACGGGGAGGGGTACACGCAGATCCCGATCCCGCCGGAGTTCGGCAGCATGCTCGCCACAGCCATCTCGGCCGACGGGACAACGGTTGTGGGCCGCGTCGCGACGCCGCTGGGAGTCACGCCGGCGCGGGCGTCGGTCTTCCGCTGGCGTGCCGAGACCGGGGTTGAGTTGCTGGAAGTTCCGCCGGAACTGAACCGCCCGTCCGGGACCCCGTGGGGCGTGAACGCGGACGGGTCGGTGATGGTGGGTGCCCTGATCGGCGGGCCGCGGTGGATCCCGTTCATCTGGGATGAGACGCACGGGTTCCGGACGATCGAGGCGGTGCTGACGGAGGGGGGCGCGGACTACAGCGGGTGGGAGATCACCGGCGTCAACGCGGTGTCGGCGGACGGCCGCACGATCGTGGGGACGGGCTTCCGCGACCACCCGGAGTTCGGCCTCGTCGTGGACGGGTGGATCGCAACGATCTCGGACGGGACCGCCTGCCCGGCGGACTGGGACGGCAGCGGCACGGTCAACTCCAGCGACATCAGCGCCTTCCTGACGGCGTGGCTCGACAGCGTGACCGAGCCCAACCTCGTCGCGGACTTCGACGGCTCCGGCGCCGTCAACTCCTCGGACATCAGCGCCTTCCTCACGGCCTGGCTCCAGGCCGTGCAGCAGGGGTGCTGACCCCTCCTCCCCCGCTCTCTCTCTGATCCGGAGGCTGCTGATACAAACGACACGCCCCGGCGGCTTGCGGCCACCGGGGCGTGTTTCTTTTTCGATCCGCTGATGCCGCGATGTCGGCTCAGCACCCGTCCGTCAGGGCCTGGAGCCAGGCCGTGAGGAACGCGCTGATGTCCGACGAGTTCACCGTCAGGTCGTCATTGAAGTCCGCATCCAGCGTGCTGTCCTGGAGGCTGGCGAGCCAACCGGTCAAGAAGGCGCTGATGTCGCTGGAGTTGACATCGCCGTCGCCGTTCCAATCCACCGGGCACCCGGTCCCGCCGATCTCGAGCGGGTTGATGAACTGCGCATCTGCCCCGGCGAACATCGCCTCGAAGCTGAAGAAGCCCTCGGAGACCTCGACGGCCTTGTAAACGCCCCGGTCGGTGGCGATCAGGTAGCCGCCGTCGTCGAGTTGATACGCCCCGCGGGGCACCTGCTCGCCAATGTGCTGCTTGAGGTTCTCGGTGTCGATGAACCGGCGCAGCGTCCCGTCGGTGTTGAAGTGGTAGACGCCCTCGACACCCGCGGCGGCGATCGACGCAACGGTGATGATGCTCCCGTCCGCCTGGCGAGAGACCTGCTGCGCGAAGGTGATCCCCGGCGCGAAGACGGAAACCGGCGCGCCGTCGGTCGTGTAGCGGCGCACGTCGTTGGTCGAGCTGGAGGAGATCAGCAGGTCGCCCTCGAAGGGCTCGACGTCGAACCAGCTCCACGAACTCGTCGGCACGGGGAAGAACCCCACCGGCGTGCCGTCGGTGGCGAACATGACGACACCCCGGTTGGTGGTGGTGCCGTGGAACTGCGTGAGGTAGACGGTCGTCCCGTCGAAGCCCATGCCGCGGATGTTGTCCAGCAGCGCGCCGCTGGGCATCGTCGTGATGCTGCCCACATACTCGCGCGTCACGGCGTCGAAGCGGTGGATCGCGTCGGCGACCTGGTCTGAGACCCACACCTCGGAGCCGACCGAGATCGCTTCCTTGGGCGTGGTGAAGACCCAGCCGACGGCGTCGGCATCCGTGATCCAGTTCGCGTCGATGAGCGACCCATCAACTTTGCTGAAGAGCATGACCCGGTCGGCGCCGCTGTCAACAACCATGAGCGCCGGGACCTGTGCGCTGGCGGCGGAGGCCGCCAGCGCCGATGCAAGAACCGCGGACAGAATCTTCATGGCATCGCTCCCGTGCGGGCAAGAGCCGCGGCAGTGCAAGAGCAAAGACGCCCGCCACCCGGCGAGCCCGTTGCTGCCGGGTTGCCCGGAACTGGCCTCAATCTACCGAAAGCCGGCGGCGGTTCAATACCTGACTCCGCTTTGTGCCGGCTCAAATGTGGACTGACACACAGGCGAGGACGACACTCCTAGCGCACCAGCCCGTCGCGCCGCCCCAGCCGTCGGGCCAGACTCACACCCGAGTGCAGCGCGCCCTCCATGTACCCAACAAACTGGTAGCACGCGTGCTCGCCGGCGAAGTGGATCCTGCCCAGGCCCCTGCGGAGGTGTGGGCCGACGCTGGTGACCTCGCCCGGGGCGGGGAAGGCGTACCCCGCCCCCGTCCACTGCTCACCCGGCCAGTCCATGAAGCGGCCCTGGATAAAGTTCGACCTGAACCCGGGGTAGATCGACTCGAGCGTCTCCGCGTACGCGCGATCGCGGGCCTGGGGGTCCCTCGCGCGGCAGGCCTCGGCGGCCGGACCGCCGGAGAAACAGTGCAAACTCGCGCCGTCGTCCCCCGGCTGGTTGTCGGTGCCTTCCCAGGTCATGCTGACGTCGCCGTCGGTCAGGCTGTCGGGGGCGAGACCGGCGCTCTTCCAGTAGCGCCCCTTGAGCGCGGCGAGGTACTTGAGGTTGCACCCCATCTGCGGCCGAAGCACATTCGGCAGCGCCGGGCGGAACTCGATCCTGTCCCACACGCTCGGCGGCACCGCGAGGACCACATCGTCGCACTCGATCCTGCGGCCGTCGCGGCAGGTGACCACCGCCGTGCTGTCCTTGTCCTCGATCGACACAACCGGCAGGCGCAGTTCGATCCGCGAGGCGCCGATCCCTTCCGCCAGTTTGAACGCCAGTTGCTGATTCCCGCCCCTGCAGCGGTAGACCTCGCTCTCGGTCCAGTACTTCTCCAGGCCGCCGCCCTTGATCTGCGTGAGGTTGCCCAGGAGGCTCTGGCGGGCGACGTGCTGGCCGTTGTCGGCCGTGAACATGACCGTCAGCCCCGCCCGACCCAGGTCGCTCAGGCCCTCGACGGTGTTGATCCACGCCTCGGTCGTGCGGCCGTCCAGGGCCTCGGCGTCGTCGGTCAGCCACGGCTCATCGGCGTTGACCGGCGCGGCGAGTTCGTTGAGTCGCTGGCACGCGGCGTCCATCTCCTCGTACAGCGCCTCGGACTCGGCGGCCGTGAGCCGCTTGCCCCCGAGAATGATGGGGAACTCGGCGTCCTCGGCCTCGGTGACGTCGAGGAACTCCAGGCCGAACTTCTCGGCGTACGTGACCCAGGTCGGGTGGTTGGAGCCGATGAGTTCGCCGCCGCCTTCGACGTTCTTGCGCGGGACGAAGTCGGAGAAACTCAGGACGCGCCCGCCGACGCGGGCGCGGGCCTCGATCACGGCGACGTCGTACCCGAGACTCCGCAGTTCGTACGCGCACGCCAGGCCGCCGAAGCCGGCGCCGACGACAACGACGCGTTTGCCCGCCAGCGCCGGCCGCCGCAGCAGCGCCGACGCCGGACCGGACGAGACCAGCAGCCCCGCCGAGGCGGCGAGCGTCGCGCGGAGGAACTCGCGGCGCTGCGCGGGATCAACCTTGGGACCGTACCGGGCGGCAAGGCGGGCGAAGAGGGAGCGGGACATGGCGGACTTCCTTCGGAGGTGAATGGACGCAGCCGGCCGCGCGGGAATGCAGGGGGAGTGAGGAGCCAGGAGGAGGCCACGGCCTGAAAGGCCGTGCCACAGCGGCGGCCAGTATACCGGGGCGTGCTGAGGCCCACTTTTCCCGACGGCCGCGGCGGAGCAGCAAGCGACGTGAGCGATACCCTTCCTGCCTCCGCGCGGCGGACCATCAGCAGACGCATCACCCGGTTTCACGAGACCCCTATGGCCCACTCCCCCACCCCGGCCCCTCCTCCCCCCCATTCGCCCACGACCAACCCGCTGCGCGAACTGGTCGAGCAGTTCCGTAAGACCGAAGACACGCTGCGCCTCGGCGGCGGGCCGAAGGCGATCGAGCGCCAGCACGAGAAGGGTCGGCTGACAGCGCGCGAGCGGATCGACAGGCTGGTGGACGATCCCAAGCGGTTCCAGGAACTGGGCTTGTGGGCCGCGTACGGCATGTACGAGGAGCATGGGGGCGCACCGGCCGCGGGGGTCGTCACGGGAATCGGGCCGGTGCAGGGCCGGCTGTGCATGATCATCGCCAACGACGCGACGGTGAAGGCCGGCGCGTTCTTCCCGATGACGTGCAAGAAGATCA
>CALAFV010000005.1 GCA_937891445.1 uncultured Phycisphaerales bacterium
CGCCGGACTTTGACAACGTCGAGGGCGTGGTGACGCTGGGCGGCGCGGCGAACGTGACGGACCTGCCGCCGCCGCCGTGGATGGACGCGGAGATCGCCTACCTCCGCGAGGCCCACGCGCGGCAACTGCCGGTCATCGGCGTCTGCCTCGGGGCGCAACTGATCGCCGCGGCGCTGGGGGGGAAGGTCGGGCCGGCGGCGGAGCCGGAGTGGGGCTTCCGGCGCGTGAGCCTGCCGGTGCCGGGGCAGACCGAGCCGATGATGGCCGGCATCGCGTGGGAGTCGTGGCAGTTCCAGGCGCACAACCAGGAGATCAAGGAACTCCCCGCGGGGACGATGGTCCTGGCCAGCAGCAAGGCCTGCCGCGTGCAGGCGTTCAAGGCCGGGCTGCGGACCTACGGCTTCCAGTACCACTTCGAGTGCGACCGGCCGGGGATCGAGACGATCATGGCCTCCGCCCCCGGCGGCGTGCCGGCCGACTTCGCGCAGCAGATGGAGACGTGCTACCCCGAGTTCGCCCGCCTGGCCGACCGGCTGTGCGTGAACATCGCGACGCTGCTGTTCCCGCTGCGGGCGAGGCGGTCGGCGTGATTGGAAAGCGCAAAGCGTAGACCGTAAAGCGTAAATCTGTGGGAACGAGGCCGGCGCGTGCTCCGGCGCTTTACGCTCCACGCCGTACGCTTTACGTTCTGACACATGGCCACCCGGCTGACGATCCGTGTGCCCCGCGACTACGTGCTCGCACGGGATGTCTGCTCGTACGGGTACTTCCTGCTCTCGCCGAGCCACTGGGATCCGGGGACGTTCACGTACTCGCGGGTGCTGGACGTGGGCGGGGCGGCGGCGGCGGTGCGGATCAGGCAGGACGGGGACCCGCGAGTCCCGGGGTGGCGGGGCGTGCGCGGGCGCGACCTGCTGGTGCTGTGCGACCGGGGACTGGAGCGGCGCGAGCGCGAGGAGGCGCGGCGGCAGATCTCGCGGATGCTGCGGCTGGACGAGCCGGAGGAGACGATCGCCGACTTCCACGCCCGCGACCCGCGGTGGAAGCCCTCGGGGCGCGGGAGGCTCATGCGCTCGCCGACCTTCTTCGAGGACGTGATCAAGACGGTCACCAGTTGCAACGTGGCGTGGCCGAGCACGATCATGATGAACACGAGGCTGTGCCACGTGCTCGGTCGCGGCAGCGCGCGGACCGGGCGCGCGTTCCCGACGCCGCAGAAGGTCGCCCGCACGCGGCCGGGGACGCTGCGGGCCCGCTGCCGCGTGGGGTACCGCGACCGGCGGATCGTCGAACTGGCGGAGATGTTCGTGGCCGGCGGGAAGCGCGGGGGGATCGACCCGGAGTGGTTCGAGGACCCGGCGACGCCGGACGATGCGCTGCACGCGCGGCTGCTGGAACTGCCGGGGATCGGGCCGTACGCCGCGGCGAACATCATGCAACTGCTGGGGCGGTACGGGCGGCTGCCGCTGGACACCGAGTCGATCCGGCACGGCCGGACGATCCTCGGATTCGAGGGAACCGACCGCCAGGTCATGCAGCAGGTCCGCGCCCACTTCGCCCCCTTCGGCCCGCACGCGTTCCGGAGTTACTGGTTCGAGTTGTGGGCGTTCTACGAGGCCAAGCGCGGGCCGAGTTGGACGTGGGAGCGGGAGACGACGGGGAAGACGTTCACGGCGAGTCAGTTGGGGTAGGAGAGGCATTAGGCATCAGGCACCAGGCATTAGGGAGAATGTGCCAGGCGCGATGTTTCTTCTTTGTGCTGCTCTTCTTCGATGTGCTTCGTGTGCGGGTCCTGTGGGCGGCCTTGTTTCGGGTGCTCGTTTTTCTGTTGCGCGGTGTGCCGCCGCGTGAGCGCCGCGATCGGGGCTCCGCCCCTCCGACACCTCCCCGGTGGGCGCGGAGGTATCCGTGGTGTGGAGATAAGGATGGAACGCAGGAGGCCGGTGCGCGGAGGTTCCTCTGCCCCCTCGGGGCAGGTGAGGCACGCCGTGGCACTCTTGTTCTCACTTCTCTTGTGTCGGCGGACGTTTTGTGGGCCGTTGTGGTTGCACTATGGGGGGGCGGGGGTGAGACTGGGGGGATGCGGCGGGTGCGCGTGAGGTGGGTGGATGTGGGATGGGTCGG
>CALAFV010000006.1 GCA_937891445.1 uncultured Phycisphaerales bacterium
CTTTGATGGCTCGTCTGCCGCCTCCGTTCCTGCCCCCTCTTCTCCCCCATCGCCCCCCCGGTCGCGCTGCGGCTCGGCTCCGGCCATGGACAACGGTATGGGCCCGGCGGTATCAGCCCCGGCGCGCCGGCCGCGACGCCGGCGGCAGCACCCCGATCAGCACGCACATCGCCCCCAGCACCAGCATCGCCAGCCGCGACGACTCGCCCGTCGCCAGTCGAGCCAGCAGCGAGTCGGTCTTGACCCGAGGCGGCACCTTCAGCGGGGGCGGTTCGAGGGAGGGGAACACAGAGGCGCTGCGGCGCGCGGGGTCGGCGACGGGGATCAGCGGCCGGCTCCCGGCCGGCACGCGGTTGAGTTGCTCCGCCGCCAGCGCCAGGACCACCGACTCCTCGCCGCGCATGACGGCGTCGAGGTAGGCCCCGTACCGCTCGAGCCGGTCGAGACGGTGTCGCTCGATGGCGATAGCGCGGTCGCGCTGCCAGCGAGCCTCTTCGAGGTCTTCGATGGCCGGGATCAGGACCGTCGAGGCCAGCACGCCCAGCCCGGCGATGACGAACAGCCACCCCGCGTCGAACGGGATCAGCGGCCGGGATCGTGCAGCGGCGGGGGCGTTCTCGGACATCCACCCCTCTTATCGGCCGCGCGGGCACGCCGGGTCGAACGCCCCGATCGGGGCCGGTTGAGCGCTTCTGCGCCGACCTTCGCCCACGGACGGTAAGAGAGGAGGGCTGCGCGGACGCCGCGGGCCGGCGCCGGCCGCTCACCGGAACAGCGACCGTTCGGACCCCGGCCAGCGGCCGATGCCTCCTCTATGGAACCGGCCCGTATGAGTTCCGCCCCCCCCTCCCCCCCTCACGGGGCCGAGCAGCGCCGCGCTCCCCGGCGCGCGGTCCGCGGCGTCCGCTGCCGCGTCGCCACCGGGTCGCGTTGGCTGTGGGCCCCGGCCCGCATCGTTGACTTCTCCGTCCGCGGCATCCGGGTCCGCACCCCCGCGGCGTGGGACGCCGGCCAGGTCCGGACGATCCGGATCGCGGCCGGGCCGCTGCGGCTGGAACTGGCGGCCTGCTGCGTCTGGTCCCGGCCCAGCGGGCGGCTGATGCGCACGGTCGGCGCGGCCTTCCAGGGGGTGAGCCCGCAGCAGGAGGTCCTGCTGGCGCAACTCTTGGAGCGCCACGGGGTTGAGCCCATTTTGGCCGCCGCGGCGTAAGCCGCGGGGCCGGGCCCGCCGTCTGGCCGACCCCGGCGCTGGGGCCGTACCATCCGGGCTATGGCGCGTCGCGTCGTCGTCACCGGAGTCGGCGCCGTCTCCGGGATGGGAATCGGTATCGGCGCGCTCTGGCAGGGGCTCGTTGAGGGCCGGTCGTGCCTCGCGCCCATGTCGCGCTTTGACGCCTCCGGCTTCCCATGCCCGCTGGCGGGGGAACTCCGCGACTTTTCGGCCAGGGAGTTTGTTCCCAAGTCGTACCGCAAGGCCGTCAAGGTCATGGCCCGGGACATCGAACTCGCGGTCGGCGCGGCCAAGTGCGCCGTCGAGGACGCCCGGATCGTGACGCGCGGCACGCTCCCCGACGGGGAGGCGGGAGGGGATGCGCGGCTGACCTACCCCGCCGAGCGGATGGGGTGCCAGATCGGGGCGGGGCTCATCGCGGCCGAGGTGGACGAACTGACCATGGCTCTGGCCACGGCCCGCAATGCCGACGGGCGGTTCGACATTCGGGCCTGGGGCGGCGCTGAGGGCGGGGGGATGGAGAACCTCACGCCCCTGTGGCTGCTGAAGTACCTCCCCAACATGCTCGCCTGCCACGTCACGATCATCCACGGCGCGGAAGGGCCGAGCAACACGATCACCTGCTCCGAGGCCAGCGGGATGCTGTCCATCGGCGAGTCGGTGCGGGTCATCGAGCGCGGCAGCGCCGACCTGTGCTTCAGCGGGGGGGCCGAGAGCAAACTCAACCCGATGGGCTTCCTGCGGATGGACCTGGCCGGGTGGCTGGCCCACAGCGGGAGCGAGACCGATGGCTCGAAGGTCGTCCATCCCTTCGATCTGGAGCGCCCGTCCGGCACGGTGCTGGGCGAGGGGGGCGGGATCCTGATCCTCGAGGAGATGGAGGCGGCCAGGGCCCGCGGCGCGACGATGTACGCCGAGTGCGCCGGCTTCGGCGCCGGCCACGCGGACCTGCCGCAGGTCGCGCGGATGCCCGGCGGCTCGGGCGACGGCGGGGGCTGCCGCGCGGCGATCGAGAGTGCGCTGGAGGACGCCGGCATCGGGCCGGAGAAGATCGACGCGATCGTGCCGCTGGCCAGCGGCGTCGCGCAGACGGACCGGGCGGAGGCGGAGGCCCTGCGCGGGGTCTTCGGCTCGCGGCTGGCGCAGGTCCCACTGGTCACGCTCGCCCCGAACATCGGCAACTGCATGGCGGGCCAGGGGGCGCTGCAGGCGGCGGTGGCGGCGGTGTGCCTCCGCGAGCAGCGGCTGCCGGCACGCGTCCACCACGGCCGCTGGGATGCGGATTTCCAGGCCGGGCCCGCGCCGTCGCGCCCGGCGAACCTCGAATACATGCTCGTGTGCACGCCCGCTCTGGGAGGCCAGAACGCGGCGCTGGTCCTCAGGCGTACAGGTTGAACCGGCCCTCGAAGCCGCGGCCGGACTCACTTCCCTTTCTAAAGGCTTCACTCGTTCTGGAGATCACCGTGTACGACGATCGCAAGCGCAACGGCGGTGGTGGCGGGGGCTACGGAAGCGGCGGCTACGGCGGCGGGCGGGGACAGGGCGGCCGCGGCTACGGCGGCGGGCGCGGTCGGGATGACCGCGGCGAGGGCCGGCGCGGACGCGGCGAAGGCGTGCCGCTGGAGGACCTCGACCCGGCACTGACGGAGGTCAGCCGCAAGGTCATCGGCTGCGCCATCGAGGTGCACCGCACGCTCGGCCCCGGCTTCAACGACGAGGTCTACACCAACGCGCTCAAGGCCGAACTCGACGCGGCGGGCGTCCCGTACAAGGCGGACCACCCGGTGCCGGTGATGTACAAGGGCAAGGAGGTCGGCCGGCGCACCGCCGACCTGCTGATCGACAACCGGTTCATCGTGGACCTGATGGCCAACCGCGTGGACATCGGCGGCACCGAGCGGGCGAGCCTGCGGGCGCTGCTCCGCGCGGCCGACCTGGAACTGGGCCTGATCATCAACTTCGCCGAGCGGCGGCTGAAGGACGGGCTGGTCCGCGTCCTCAACCCCGACAAACTCAACGCCCTGCGCGGCTCGGACCACGGGGACGAGGGCGGCGAGGGCGAGTACGAGGACGAATACGAGGACGAGGGTTCGGAGGGCGGCGGCACGTACGACCCCGATTCCGGCGACAGGTAAGCCCGCCGGGCCTCACCAGTTGACCGGCGCTGCCGCGCCGGCGGGAAGCCAATGAGCAAGGACCGCGTCGTCATCACGGGCATGGGCTGGGTCACCCCGCTGGGGAGTGACATCGACGCCGTCTGGCGCCGGCTGCTGGCGGGCGAGAGCGCCGTCGGGCCCGTCACGCACTTCGATGCGAGCACGTTCAAGACCAACTTCGCCGCGGAGGTGAAGAACTTCCGCCTGGAGGACTACGCGGGGGACGGGCCCGGGCTGGTGCCGCTCCGCGGCGGTCTGGCGGCGCACGCGGGGGCGGGGACCAGCACGCGCTTCGCGCTGGCCGCCGCGGCCCGCGCGATCGCCATGGCGGGGCTGCACGAGTTCGGCGGGCTCAAGCGCCGGCGCTTCGGGCTGTACCTCGGCTCGTCCGGCATGACCCATGGGGCTGGCACGTGCACGCAGTTGCCCCTAGCTGCGACTTCGCTACGAGGGTGCTCGTCGAGACCGCGATGGCGATGATCGACGTGATCCGGGCAGACGAGCAATCGCGCCTCAGCACGTGTGAGCAGGCAAACTGCTGCCGTATCGTCCTTGACTTGTCCCGAAACAGATCGAACCGCTTTTGCTCGACCGGC
>CALAFV010000007.1 GCA_937891445.1 uncultured Phycisphaerales bacterium
GGCGACGCGCCTCCGGCCGGCGCGAGCCCCACGCCCGCGCCAGCCGCCCTCCCCGCCCCATACCACCACCGCGCAAAGGCCGCGATCCGCTCCGCCGTCCGCCGCGGCGGCGTCGTCCACGGCATCCGCAGCACCCGCCCCGTGCGCGCAATGCACACCGGCCGCGTCATCGCCAGCAGTCCTTCTTCGCCACGCGTCACGCCCCACCCGCTCAGCCCGCGCCCGCCAAGGCACACACCGGGATGAGCAACGGGACGCACAGAGTCGTTGAATACAACGTTCGACGCCCCCAGACGCGTCACCAGATCGCGGGCCACCGACCCCCGTGGCCGCCGCGTGAAGACGCTCGCCGCCAGATGCTGCCCGCACCGCCCGTGGAACTCCATCGCCTCATCCACATCCCGCACCGGCACAACCGCCACCACCGGCCCGAAGTGATCCCCGTCCACCAGTTCGCACCCCGCCGGGCAATCCACGATCGCCAGCGGCCGCAGCCACGCCCCCCGCGGCGGCTCCGCAACCCCGCTCAGGCTCCGCGCCCCCGCGGCCATCGCCTCCCGCGCAAGCCCGAACGCCCGCGCCGCCGCGGCCTCCGAGATCAGCCGCAGCGGCCGCGCCGCCGCCGCCATCGGCGCCATCGCACGCAGCAGCCCCTCGTACGCCGCCCGCTCCACCAGCACCCGTCGCGGCGCCATGCACGTCTGCCCCGCGTTGACCGTTGCGGCGTACCAGATCGCCTGCGCCGCCGCGTCCGTGTCCGCGTCCGCCAGCACGATCGCCGAGTCACGCCCGGAGAGTTCCAGCGTCGTCGGCGTCAGCGTCTCCGCGGCCCACGCCGCCACCGCCCGCCCGACGTTCGTCGAGCCGGTGAACACGACGTGGTCGAACCGCCGGCCCGCGAGCAGGTCGCGCCCGGCCTCGCGCGTTGCCGGAACCCATCCCAGCACGCCCTCCGGCAACCCCGCCGCGACCGCCAGGCGCAGCAGCCGCTCCTGCGTCGCCGGCGCATGCTCCGATGGTTTCACAACGACCCGATTGCCGGCGACCAGCGCCTGAAGCATCTGGATCCCCAGCAGTTGCACCGGGTAGTTCCACGTCGCAATGATCGCGACGTCCCCGAGCGGCTCCCGCACGATCATGTGCCGCTCGGCTGCTTGCCAGAAGGCCCCGCCCCGGAGCCGGCGCGGGCGCAGCACGCGGACCGCATGCCGCTCCGCCCACCGGCAAGCCGCCAGCAGCGGAAGGATGTCGGCCGTCAGCGCCTCCCACGCGGTCTTGTGCGTCTCGCGGCAGATCAGATCCCGCAACTCCCCCTCGTGCGCCGCCACCAGCCTCCGGAACTCGCGGACCCATCCCAGCCGCCGCCGCAGGCTGCGCCACTCCGCGTCCGCCGTCCCTGCCCATGCCATCGCCGCCCTCCACCCCCGCCGCGCGCCAGTGCGTGCCGGGCCGTCATATCAAAGTGCCCCGAACCGGCCGCGAGCGGCAGGATCGGATGAAAAGCGCCCAACGCATCCGAGCGCACGTGTGGCACACTTGCGCCGCCGGACCTCTCTCCGTCCGGGCAACGGAGCCAGCGCATGGTCGCTCGGGCAAGGGATCCCATCGCCGTCATCGGCGCCGGTCCCGGCGGCCTCGCCGCGGCGATGCTCCTCGCCGCCAGCGGCCTGCCGGTGCGGATCTACGAAGCGATGGACGACGTCGGCGGCCGGTCCGGGCGCGTCCAGATCGGCCCGGACTTCGTCGCCGACCGCGGGCCGACGTTCTTCCTCATGCCCTACGTCCTCGAGGAAATCTTCCGCGCCGCCGGCGAGCGTCTGGCCGACCACGTGCGTCTGACGCGTCTGGACCCCATGTACCGCCTCGTCGTCGGCCCAAGCGAGCCCGGCCAGGCGCCGACGGTGCTCGAAACCACGCAGGACCTCGACGAGATGCGCCGCCGCATCGCCCGCCTCGACGAGCGCGACGCCAACGCCTTCGACGCCTTCATCCGCGACAACCGCCGCAAACTCCAACTCATGACTCCCATCCTGCGCACGACCGTGCGCTCGCCCCTTGACCTGATCACGACCGGTTCCGTGCGGATGGCGGCGTACCTCAGCCCGCATCTCTCCGTCAACGCCTACCTCGAGCGCCGGTTCCGCCACCCCGCCGTGCGCCTGGCGCTCTCGTTCCAGAGCAAGTACCTCGGCATGAGCCCGCTGGAGTGCCCGAGCCTCTTCACGATCCTCCCGCTGATCGAGTACGAGTACGGCATCTGGCACCCGCAGGGCGGATGCAGCGCGGTGATGCGAGCGATGGCCGACGCCTGCCGCAACCTGGGCGTGGAGATCCGCTGCGCCTGCCCCGTGGAGGCGGTCGAGTTCCAGGGCCAGCGCGTCGTCGGCGTGCGAGCGGGCGGTGAGGTGCACCCGCACCCGCACGTGGTCATCAACGCCGACGCCCCCTGGGCGCTCAAGCGGCTGATCCCCGCCGAGGTCCGCCGTCGCGCCGGTGGCCTCTTCGCGACCGATGAGCAGATCGACGCCAAGCGTTACTCCTGCTCGACGTTCATGCTCTACCTCGGCGTGCGCGGCCGGATCGACCTCCCGCACCACACCGTCTACATCTCGGGCTCCTACCGCGAGAACCTCGCGGACATCGCGTGCAACGGGCGGCTGAGCGACGACCCGAGCATCTACGTCTGCAACCCTTCGGTGACAGACCCGACCCTGGCGCCGCCGGGCGATAGTTCGCTCTACGTCCTGATGCCGACACCGAGCACGAAA
Source organism: uncultured Phycisphaerales bacterium (assembly GCA_937891445.1). Taxonomy (GTDB): domain Bacteria; phylum Planctomycetota; class Phycisphaerae; order Phycisphaerales; family UBA1924; genus CALAFV01. Next base: position 2,769 of record CALAFV010000007.1, read on the forward strand.
GTGGGCCTCGGCATCGACTGGGATCGCGAGCGAGACCGGGCACGCCGCCTGTGCCTCCAGCAACTCGAGCGTCTGGGCGCCGGTGACCTCGAGCGCCGGATCGTCTATGAACACGTGACGACGCCGGCCGACTGGGAGCGCATGAACATCAACTTCGGCGCGGCCTTCAACCTGGCTCACTCCCTCGGCCAGATGCTCCACCGCCGCGTGCCTCACCGGGCCGGGGGCATGGACGGCGTCTGGTTCGTCGGCGGCGCAACGCACCCCGGCAGCGGGCTGCCCGTCATCTGGCTCAGTTCGCAGACCACCGCGCGGCTGCTATGCCAGGAACTCGGCGTGCGCTGCGCCGCGGACGAGCCGCCGACCCGGCCCATCCCAGCAGCGACCCCAATGCCGAGCGCCGCACAGGCGTGAGGCCGGCGCTCAGGCCCGCTACGGGCGCCGCGGCTAGTGTGGCGCATGAAGGGGCGGGCGGCGGCAAGCCTTCGAGCCACTGTTCCGCCGGACGCCGCGGCCCTCGCCGCGGCGGTGCTGGGAGTCTCGACCGCCCTTCTGGCAGCCATCGGCCTCGCCCTGCTCGCACCGCCACTCATCCCCGCTGTGCTGATAGGCACCCTCGCGTTGGCGCTGGCCATGGCGCAGCGCCTGGGCCGCAACACGGCGGCCAACCCCACGCTCCTCGGCGCCGTCAGCGCCGCGCCGGTGCTGACCTTGGCCCTCCTGCTGATGCCTGGCCTCGGGGCCGCAGGCATGCTCGGGCTTCCAGTTGCCGCGAGCGTGGCCGTCGCCGCCGGGGTCGCTGCGGCACGGGCGCGACCGCCAGCCGACGCGCCCCCGACGTGCCCGCGTTGCGGGTACAACCTCGAAGGTCTGCCGTGGATGCAAGGCGGGACGTGCTGCCCCGAGTGCGCGTTTCCCGACGCGCCCTTTGCAGCGGGACGCGCGGCGTTCCTGCGCAACATGCTCACCAGACCCCGTATCTTCAGGACCGGCGCGATGCACGCGCGGCTGGACCGTCCCGCGCGGGAGAATATGGAGCGGGAACTGAAGGCTCTGGAGCGTCGCGAGGCGTAGGGCGTGCGGAGCCCGAGCGATCAGCATCCGCTTCCTCCCCGGCCGACCCGGACACCAGGTGCTTGCGCAGCACCGCCAGCAGGCTCGACGGCTCGAGGTACGACTCCGGCGGCCGATAGTACAACTCCGCCGCCTCCTCACCCGGCTTCGGCGGAAGCAGGCGCAGCGTCCCCCGGGCCCCCGCGAGCCGGGCCTGCGCGGCGGCCGGATCGCGCGTACGGATCACAACGTCGCGCTCTCGCACGGTGATCGACCGGATCTCCATCCGGCTCGCCGCGGTGCGCAGTTCGGCGAGGTCGATCAGCCGGCGCGCCTGCGGCGGCGGCGGGCCGTACGCCTCCGTCAGTTCGGCCTCGAACGTGCGAACCTCCTCCGGCGTGGCCGCCAGCGCCAGCCGCCGGTACGCCTCCATGCGGCGCTGGTCGCTGGGGATGTACGCCTTGGGGAGCAGGCCGTAGACGCCCAGTTCGATCGCCGTCTCGCTCGGGACCGCAACCGCCTCGCCCTTGAGTTCCTTGACGGAGCGGTCCAGCAGTTGGCAGTACATCTCATACCCGACCGCCGCGATGTGCCCGGACTGCTCCGGCCCGAGGATGTTCCCCGCGCCGCGGATTTCCAGGTCGCGCATGGCGATCTTGAAGCCCGCGCCGAGCATCGAGAACTCCTCGATCGCCTTGAGCCGTTTGGTCGCGACCTCGCCGATGTTCCGGTCCGCCGGGAGCAGCAGGTAGCAGTACGCGCGGTGCTTGTACCGGCCAACGCGCCCGCGCAGTTGGTGCAGTTCCGCGAGGCCGAAGCGGTCGGCGTCGTTGATGAACATCGTGTTGGCCGTCGGGATGTCGATGCCGCTCTCGATGATCGTTGTGGAGACGAGGATGTCGGCCTCCCGCCGCATGAACGCGAGCATGACGGCCTCGAGTTCCTTGGGCGGCATCTGGCCGTGGCCCCAGACGACGCGGGCCCGCTCGCCCGCCAGCCGCTGCACCGTGTCGGCGACCGTTTCGATGTTGTGGATGCGGTTGTGAACGAAGTACACCTGCCCGCCGCGTGCCAGTTCCCTCGCGATGGCCTGCTGGATGCGGCGCTCGTTGTACGGGATCACCTCGGTGACCACCGCGCGCCGGTCCATCGGCGGCGTCGCGAGGCTGGAGATGTCGCGCAGCCCCAGCATCGACATGTGCAGCGTCCGCGGGATCGGCGTCGCCGACAGCGTCAGCACGTCCACCGTCATGCGCAGCGACAGCAGCCGCTCCTTGTGCTCGACGCCGAAGCGCTGCTCTTCGTCGATGATGACCAGCCCCAGGTCGGCGAACCGCACGTCCTTCGAGAGCAGCCGGTGCGTGCCGATCACGACGTCCACGTGCCCCTTGCGGATCGCGGCCAGCGTGTCGTTGATCTCTTTCTGGGTCTTGAAGCGCGACAGCGACTCGACGCGGAAGGGATAGTCCGCGAAGCGGCTGCGGAAGGTCCGCTCGTGCTGCTCGGCCAGCACCGTCGTCGGCACCAGCACCGCGACCTGCTTGCCGAACTCGACCGCCTTGAACGCCGCCCGGATCGCCAGTTCGGTCTTGCCGTATCCCACGTCGCCGCACAGCAGCCGGTCCATCGG
>CALAFV010000008.1 GCA_937891445.1 uncultured Phycisphaerales bacterium
CCCCCCAAAAAACGGCGCGGCCCGGCGACGCCACTTGACGCCGCCGGGCCGGAGCCCGTATCCGCGCTGCGGATGTTGCCGCGACTCGGTCAGCACCCCTCCTGGACCGCAACGAGCCAGGCGGTCAGGAAGGCGCTGATGTCGGTGGAGTTGACCGTCCCGTTGCCGTCGAAGTCGGCATCGAGCGTCTGGTCGTTGAGGCTGGCGAGCCAGGCGGTGAGGAACGCGCTGATGTCCGAACTGGTGACGGTCCCGTCCCCGTTCCAGTCCACCGCGCAGGTGGAGGGCAGCGAGGTCACCGTGAAGGTCACGGCGTAGGTGCCGTCCGGACGCTGCACGACGTCGAAGAAACCGTCCAGTTCGGGCACGTCGGCCCCGAACGAGAAGTCGTCGGGCGTAAAGATGTTGTTGACGTTGGTCGGGTTCTCGTAGTACTCGATCAGCGTGTAGGTCTGCATCGCGATGCCGGGGCCGACACGGAAGTCGAACCGCACGGTCCCGGTGCCGCTCGTGCCGCGGCTGAGCGTCGTCACGAGCCGGATCAGGTCGCTCTGCTCGCCGAGGTCGAAGACGATGCGCGTGCCGGGGGCGTACGAACTGCTCCAGGCCTCCATGACGCCCACGCCGGGGCCGCCGATGTCGCCGGGCGCCAGCACCGGCTCGCCGTCGCCGAGGGGGAAGGTGTTGAGGATGCGGGTGGAGCCGTTGACGGCGAGCGTGCCGGACCAGACGCTCCAGTTCATCCGGAACTCGCCGTCGAGTTCCACGCGCCCGCCGGGCGTGTTCGAGACGCTGGTGGCTTCGCCGACGCTCCAGCCCGCGGCGTCGCCGTTGGCGATACCGTCGGGCCTGATGAGCCAGGTACCCTCGCCGATCTTGGTCAGGTTGGACCTGGAGTCCAGCGTGCCGGTCCAGACCATGTCATGACCGTTGGAGTCGATGGTCGTGACCCGCAGGACACGGATGGGCCGCTGCGTGATCCAGTCGCCGGTCAGGACCAGGCCGGCGCCGGCGGTGCCGACCAGTTCAAGGATGCCGTTGGGATCGCCGAGGTTGCTGTCGCGGTTGAGTTCGACCTCGGCGTTGAAGATCCGGGTGCCGCCGGTGTAGGTGTTGTCGGCCGAGAGGATCAGGCGGCCAGTGTTGGTGGTGGCCGACTCGAGGTAGACGGCGCCGGGACCGGAGATGACGCCCGCGTACTCCAGGGCGTTGCTTCCGGCGGTCGTCGCCGCGAGGCGGAAGGCGCCAGACTGCACCTCGGCGGGCTTGTCGATGACGGCCGTGCCGAAGCCGCGGTATTCGAGGCTGGGGACGAGTTCGCCGCCGCCAGCCGTGCGATTCACGAAGTCGCTGACGGAGTCGAACATGTTGGGATGTTCGAACCGGAAGCCGCCGGCGTTGATGGCGACCGTGCCGGTGCACGCCAGCGGCGAGCCGAGGGAGAGGGAGAAATCGCCGCTCTTGGTCAGGCCGCCGCTGCCGGAGATCACGCCGTTGATCGTCGAGATGCTGCCGGTGTGGATGATGCCCTCGACGTTGCCGAAGTCGATGTTGTTGTTAATGGCCGTCTCGGTTCCGAAGGCGACGACCAGCGCACCGCTGGCGATGCCGATCGTGCCGGAGCCGCTGATGCCCGTGAAGTCGGGGACGACCAGGGCGTTGACCGTAACCGTGTCGTTGTTCTCGACCCAGTTGTGGGCGCCGCTGGAGCCGGCGGGAAGTTTGACGTTCGCCGCGGGACCGGCGGTGAGCGTGGTCGCGTACTCGTCGGCGGTGAGCGGGCGGAGCCGACCGGCATCGAACGTCACCAGGTCGCGAGGCGAGGTGATCAGCGTGGTGACGCCGGAGATCCAGGGAACGATCCCGCCGACCAGTTCCGGGCCGGTATCCAGGCTCAGGTGCGACAGGGCGTTGCCAAGCGTCAGCACGGCGGTGGCCCGGCCGTCCCCGCCGCGGGTGATCGACGGGCTGGAAACCTCCATGCCGCCGTTGCGGCCGTTGATGAACAGCAGACCCTGACCGTGGATGGTCAGCGGGCCGACGCGCTCGACCGTGTTGTTGCCGGCGGTCGCGTTGCCGACCGCGCTGAGGCGACCGCTGTCGAGGATCAGCGGAGCGTCGTCGTTGAGCCTGTTCATGCCGGGGTTGTTCGTGAAGTTGATCTCCAGCACGCCGCCGTTGCGAATATCGAAGCGGCTGGAGTTCACAGCACTGCCGTTGCCGCTGAGCGTGATGCCGCCGGCCTTGATCCCCGCCACGCCGCTGGGAACGCCGAACGCCACGGGCATGTCGATGACCGTCGGCCCGCTGTAGGTGTTCTCGGCGGTCAGGGTGAGGGTGGTGTTGACCGATCCAACGGAGCGAAGGTCGATCCCGCCCGGGCCGTTGATCGGGCCGGCGAGCGTGATGCCCGACGTCGTGCGCAGCAGCAGGTCGGAGGTCGCGTCGATGGGATTGTTCACGGTCACGGCGGCGGTGGAGCGCAGGATCCCGCCGGCGGCCGTCACCGGCCCGGTCCCGAGCGACGCGGCGTTGGAGATCTCGAGGATGCCGCTCTCCAGCCGCACACCGCCGGTGAAACTGTTGGCCCCTTCGAGCCGGAACAGCCCGCTGATCTCGCTGGGCCCGCTGCCGACCACGGTGAGCGAGCCGGGGCCGGCCACCGGCGAGGCGATGTACACGGACCCGTATGAGAGGGACTCGAGCGTGAGGTTCCCCTCGAGCCACCAGTCATTGACAACGCCGGAAACGCCGCCGAAGCGGAACAGCCCGATGTCGGTCGAGCGAACGAACGAACCGTCGGCGAAGGACAGCGACCCGCCGGACTGCCCGATGAACGTGGCGGTGCCGGTTCGCGAGTCGAGGATGATCCCCCCCACCGTCAAAACCCCAAGGTCGTTGAACGCGCGGTAGGACGAATGCCCGCGGTTCGTGAACGTCAGCACCGTCGAAGGGCTCGAGACGGGAACCTGCCCGTCGGCCCAGTTCGCAGGGTCGCTGAAGTTGCCGTTGACGCGCGAGATCCACACCTGGCCAAGGGCGGCCGGCGTCATCGCGGCCCCCGCGCAGACAGCAAGAACAAAGGGCGCTGCGAGGCGCCCGCCTGCCCCGAGACGGCTGTAACTCATCGTCGGTCACTCCCGAAATGTGGACGTTAAAGGCCGCATAACCCGCGGCTGCGGCGGCATCTTACCACAATAACCCTTGAAAGCCACATCTGCGAGCCTTCCGTATCGGGATCCGTTCGCAGCCAGCCCGCGGAGACCCGACCAAGTCCGATACACCGACCCGAACGAATCTGGATCACCCGGGATCGCGTTGCCCGCTGCGATCCCACGGACGCCACGCACGACGAGCGGCAGATAGGCTCACCGGCTGGCCCATGAGAACGCGCCGATCGTTCGTGGACACCGGTTCACGTACCCTAGCGTCTGCGAATCCGCCCATGGACGCCGGCGCGCCAACGCCGGCCCGCACCACCGCCACATCGTGCCCTCACCGAGACAGGAACGCCCCATGCCCACGATCACGACCCGAGACGGCTCGCACCTCTTCTACAAGGACTGGGGCGACCCCAAGGGCCAGCCCGTCGTCTTCAGCCACGGCTGGCCGCTGAGCGCCGACGACTGGGATGCGCAGATGTTCTTCTTCGCCTCCCGCGGCTACCGCTGCATCGCCCACGACCGCCGCGGCCACGGCCGATCCGACCAGACCTGGCACGGCCACGACATGGACACCTATGCCGACGACCTCATGGACCTGGTCGAGCACCTGGACCTCAAGAACGCCATCCACGTCGGCCACTCCACCGGCGGCGGCGAGGTCGCCCGCTACATCGGCCGCCACGGCAGCCAGCGAGCCCGCGGGCGCATCGCCAAGGCCGTGCTCATCGGCGCCGTGCCGCCGATCATGGTCAAGTCTCCGAGCAACCCTGCCGGCCTGCCCAAGGAGACGTTCGACAACTTCCGCGCCGCGCTGCTGGCCGACCGTGCGCAGTTCTTCCGCGACATCGCCGCGGGGCCGTTCTTCGGCTTCAACAAGCCGGGCGCCAAGATCTCGCAGGGGCTGATCGACAACTGGTGGCGCCAGGGCATGATGTGCGGGATCAAGGCCGCGCACGACTGCATCGCC
>CALAFV010000009.1 GCA_937891445.1 uncultured Phycisphaerales bacterium
CCCGCCCCCCATCTGGCTCGCTGTCACCACCCCCCCCCCCGTCGCCAGCACAAACACCCCCACCGCCGCCAGCACCCCGAACACCGGCGTGTCGCACAACAGCGGCGTCGCATCATGCCCCCCATCCGGCGCAATCAGCGACCCCGTGAGCAGCCCGGCCAGCGGGCCGAGCACCAGCAGCGACGTCAGCGGCAAAATCCAGCGCAGGGCGGCTTGGAGCATGGGGGAAGGCTAGGCAATAGGGAATGGGCAATGGGCAGTGGAAGAGGCTTGCGTCCGCAAGGGCGTCGGGCGTGGTTCTTCCTCGCCCTGCTTCTTCCATTGCCCATTGCCCACTCCCCATTGCCTACTTCATCAACGCCAAGAGCCGCGCAATCCGCTTCTGAATCGGCGGGTGCGACGAGAACACCGTGTCCAGCGTCTGGTGCGACCGCGCCATCGCCCGCAGCGGGTTCACGATGTACATGTGCGCCGTCCCGCGATTGGCCGTGTCCACCAGCGGGTCCGGGTCATCCGCGATGACCGCCAGCGCCTCGGCCAGCCCCTGCGGGTTGCGCGTCAGTTCCACCGCCCCCGCGTCCGCCAGGTACTCCCGCCGCCGCGAGTACGCAAACTGGATCATCCGCGCCAGCAGCGGCGCCACGATCGACAGGATCACCGCCAGCACCAGCATCAGGATCGCCAGCCCCCCGACCCCGCCCCGGTCCTTCCCGCCGCGCCGTCCACCCGCCCGCGCGGCCCCTCGCACCGCCGCCCCCCCGCGGAACGCGATCCGCAGAAACGCGTCGCACGCGAACACGATCAGCCCCACCATCGTCGCCATCAGCATCGCGAAGCGGATGTCGTAATGCCGGATGTGCGCCATCTCGTGCGCGATCACCCCCTGCAACTGGTCCCGCGTCAGCCGCTCGCGCAGCCCCCTGGTCACCGCGATCGCCGCGTGCTGCGGGTCCCGCCCCGTCGCGAACGCGTTGAGCGCCGAGTCGTTGATGATGTACACCCGCGGCATCGGCAGCCCCGCCGCGATCCGCATCTCATCCACGACGTTGAACAGCACCGGATCGTCCGGCCCCGCCAGCGGGATCGCCCCCGCCATCGGCAGGATCGCATTCGACCCCCCGGACCACGCCCACGCCGCCCCCGCCGACGCCATCACCAGCGCCACCCCCGCCCCGATCAGGATCGACGGCAGCAGCACCGACATCTCGCCGTACACCCCCACGTCCGCCCCCAGCACGCGCAGCGGCGCCGCCCCCATGAGGTCGCGCGTCTCCTCGAACGTGCGGTCGTACTCGTCCAGCCGCTCCTCCACGCTCCCGCCCGGGATCATGTAAATCTGCTGGAAGCCGCGCCGCGTCTCGTTCAACCCCGCGAAATACGGCCCCAGCGCCCCGCCGATCAGCCCCCCCAGCACCACCCCCAGCAGGATCATCGCCGCGATCAGCAGCGCCGACTCCCGCTTGTTCCACCGGATCAGATCGAGGTACGTCAACGACCCCGGATACGCCGA
>CALAFV010000010.1 GCA_937891445.1 uncultured Phycisphaerales bacterium
GACTCCTAAATCAGACCCGCCCCGCTCCCCGCCGCCTCCCTGCCCTCACCGCTTGTGATCCATCAAGGCCCGAGCGTCGCCCCCGCCCGCCGGCCCTACCGTTCCGCCATGGCGCGGCGGGACGGGTCAACCCGGCTCTGGATCGCCTCGGGACTCAGTGTCCTCGTGCACCTCCTGGTGGGGGCCGCCGTGGCACGGCACCCCTCCACGGACCCGCCGGACGCCGTGTCCGACGCCCCCGCCCCGCCCGTGCCGCCGGACGACCCCAAGGTCGGGATCGAGCGGTCGCGGCACGCGACGATCACGTGGATCGGCTTCGAGACCCCGACGGAGCACGAGGCCCCGGAGGCCGAGACGGAGCAGCCCGCCCTCACGCGGGATGCGCCGTCGTCACCGGTCCAGCCCACCGAGACTCACATCGAACCCCGGCCGACGCCCGAACAGGCCGTCGCCGCTGCCGAGCCCGCCCGCCGGAGCGAAGCGGACACGCAACGGGAGCCGGCGACTGCATCGGCCGAGAACGGGGGCGGGGTTACTGAACCTTCGCCATTTTCACAGACCATCACGGCCGGCCCCCTCGTCGTCCTCCCACCGGGGGAGGGCGTCCCGATCTTCGTGGCGGCCCCCGTAGCCGGCTCTGAGCCGCGGGAGCCGGCGGAGACAAAGGAACCCGCCGAGACGCCCGCGGCGGCTGTCCCGGCCGCGGCGGAGCCCGTCCAGCGCGAGCCGGCGCCGGAGCAATCACCCCCGCCTCCCAGCGGGGAGCCCGAGAGGGGCGAAGTGGATTCCCGCGAGACGCCCGCCACGTCGCTCAACAAGCCCGTGGTGGTCCGCCCCGGCCATCCCGCCGCCGCGGAAGGGCTCCAGATCGAGACACGGCGCCCGCACCTGAGCCTCTACGGACAGATCCGGGCCACGCCGGCCCGGCTGGCGGTCGTGGCGACCTTCGACCGCAGGGGCCGCGTACGAGAGGTGGAGTGGGTGAAGCGCACGGGCATGAAGGAGATCGATGAGCCCGTGCTCGACAGCGTCTACTCCTGGCGGGCCCGCGGCAAGGCGATCGACGACCTGCCGGCGGGCGATCCGAAGGCCGGCGTGCGCGTGCCGTTCGAGATCATCCTGCGGTAGAGACTTCCGATGATCCGATCACAGCACATTTCCGTGTTCATGGCGACCGTGGGCATTGCGTGCGCGGTCGCCGGCGCACAGGTCCGCCAGGACACGGCGGTGCGTCCCGAGGGCCCGAACGCCGCGGGCGGGTCCGCGCCAGGATGGATGCTCGAGCGTGTCGATCCCGGGGTCGGCGACGTGGATCCCCTCCGCGCGAGCCTGCGCGACCTGAGCGTGGACCTCCGCGCCAGCGGCGACTTCTCCGCCCCCTACCGGCTCCAGGGCGATGCGTCCGCGGATGATCGGTTCGTGCGCTTCGGCGGCGGGACCACGGCCGTTTTCCCGCGGTCGGTGTACACGTCCACGCGGCGCGGCGTTGTGGCGGAAGTCCCGCCGGGGACCGTGTTCTACATCGGCGGCGTCCCGGCCTCGCAGCCGTGGGAGCGCACGCTCGACGGCACGCCTCCGGCGACGCGATGGCTCATGGCGCCGACCATGTCCGCGCAGCGCGCGGACGTGCGGCTGAACACATCGGCTCGCACCGTCGTCGGGGCCGAAGAGACCGGAGCGAGCGACCGGCCGCGGCTGGCCGGCACGCGGGCGCTGCTCCGGCGCGCGGCCGAAGCACCCCCGCCGCCGCCGGCGGAAGCGGCGCAGGCCGAGCCCAAACCCTCTCAGTAATCCGCGGTCAGTCCGTTCGGCTGTGGGTGTTGCCGCTGGACCCCGGCCCCGCGTCCCCGGCGATCGCCGACCGCATCGACGTGTCGGCCTGCAGGTTCCGCAGCCGGTAGTAATCCATGATGCCGAGGTTGCCGTTGCGGAAGGCCTCGGCGATCGCCTTGGGCACCTCCGCCTCGGCGAGCACGACGAGCGCCTTGTTCTCCTCGATCTTGGCGCGGTTCTCCTGCTCCAACGCCAGGGCGAGGGCACGGCGCTTCTCGGCCTCGGCCTGGAAGCGCTTCTTGTCCGCCTCGGCCTGGTCGGCCTGGAGTTTGGCGCCGATGTTGTCGCCGACGTCCACGTCGGCGATGTCGATCGAGAGGATCTCGAACGCGGTCCCGGCGTCGAGGCCCGACTCCATCACCTTCTTGGAGATCTCGTCGGGGTTCTCGAGCACCTGCTTGTGGGTCGCGGCCGAGCCGATCGTGGAGACGATGCCCTGGCCGACGCGAGCGATGATCGTCTCTTCGGTGGCGCCGCCGACCAGCCGCTTGATGTTCGTCCGCACCGTCACGCGGGCCTTGGCCCGGAGTTGGATGCCGTCCTGCGCCACGGCGTCGATCGTCGGGCGCGGGCCGGTCTGGCTCGGGCAGTCGATGACCTTGGGGTTCACGGACGTCTGCACGGCGTCGAGGATGTCGCGGCCGGCGAGGTCGATCGCGGTCGCCGTGCTCCAGTCCAGGGGGATGTTGGCCCCGCGGGCCGCGATCAGCGCCGAGATCACCCGCGGTACGTTGCCGCCCGCAAGGTAGTGCGTCTCGAGTTTGCCGGTGGGGATGTCCAGGCCCGCCTTCACCACGCGGATGCGGCTGAGCACGATCGTCCGCAGGTCCACGTTCCGCAGACGCATCCCGACCAGTTCGACGAGGCTCACCCGGGCGTTGCTGAACAGGGCCTGGATGTAGAGTTTGATGAACTGGCCGACAATGAACATGAAGACCAGCAGGACGACGCCGACGATGATCAGGAGGATGTAGCCGATCGAGCTCATCGAGGTCCCCTCGCCTCCCCCCCCTCTGCGAATGCCATCCCGCGCGGCCCGGCCTGCGCACGGAGCGCCTGTGCGGCCGCGTCGGTTATCGGCCAGTATAGGCTGTCGGCGGGGTGCGCCCGGCCGCGCCGTTGTGGAGGCGGTCCGAACGGGGCGCAGCAGCCCTCACGATTCAGATGATCGGCCGCACCCGGATCTGCGTCGGGTCCACGCCACTGACGCGCACCGGCGTCCCGGCCCGGATGAACGAGATCTCCGAGACGGCGTCGAGTCGCTCGTCGCCGATCTTCACCACGCCGATGGGGCGCAGGTCCGTGACAGCGACCCCCTCGGTGCCGATGAACCGGTCCAGGGCCGGGGGTGCAACGCCGGAGAGGACCGGCTCATCGCGCCCCGTGTCGCCGAAGAGCATGCGTCTTCCCACCGGCGTACTCGGCAATATCTGCAACGCGAAGAACCCGACCAGCGGTCCGAGGATCAGGATCGCGAGGATCCCCGCGACGCCCCACATCACGCTCACCCGGAACAGCATGACCACCCCCGCGATGGCGACCGCCGTGGCCGCGAGGGAGATCACGCCGCCGGAGGGAACAAAGACCTCGACCACAATCAGCAGCAGGGCCACCCCGAGGAGGCCCAGCCCGAGCATCAGTGTCTCGTTCATGCCATCCCCCCCTGCCCGGCGCCAGCGGCACCCGGGCCGGCGCCCGGCCCGTTCGGCGCACGCTCCACGACCGTGCGGAACGGCCCGACGCTGATGACCCGCACGGGCTCACCCGCGGTGACGAACCCGCCCTCCGCAACGACGTCGTAGATCTGCTCGCCGATCTGGACTCGCCCGGCCGGCCGTAGCGGCGTGAGCGCCAGCCCGATGGCGCCGGGGGCGAGTTCGACCGGCCCCTGCTCCATCGCGCCGAGCATCTCGGCGTCGGCGTCCGCGTCGTCATCGGCGGGCGTGTCCTTGAGCACCAGGCGTCCGACGATCGGCAGCGAGCCGAGGTGCTTGCCGATCATGTAGATGGTGATGCCCGATACGACCGTGGACAGGAGCATCGCCGCCACGCCGTACATGAGGTCCTGCCGCCCCTTGGCCGTGTCGGGGAAGAGCCCGTCCGAATCGGTCGCGAACGTCCCGATCAGCCCGCCGAAGAGCAGCACGATCCCCAGGACGCCGAAGAAACCGAAGCCCGGGAGGACGAAGATCTCCGCGGCCAGCAGGAGGATCCCGATCAGGATCGCGGAGATCTCCCACCACGAGGCCATGTTGTTCAGGAACGGCGCGGCGATGAGCACCATCAGCGCGATCGCCGCGACCGACCCTGGCAGGATGAGCCCCGGGTGGGTCATCTCGATGAACAGGGAGACCAGGAAGATCACGATCAGGACGGCCCGGACCATCCAGTTGGTCAGAATCACGACCAGCCGCTCCGACCACGACTCATCAAGCCGCACCATCTGCGAAGCGCCGAAGAAGTTCTTGAGCGCTTCGTCGTCCTGGACCGTGTCCACCGCCAGGTGGTAGCGCAGCATCTGGTCCGTCCCCAGGGTCAGGATGCCGTTGCCGTCCGCGACGTTCTCCGTCCATACCCACTGATCCGCGTCGGCGCGGGTCAGCACCGGGCGGCGGCTGGGGCGGTCCATCCCCGCCGAAACCTCACTGACGACCTGCTCCGGCAGGTTGGGGATTGCGGGCTTGTAGTCGTTCGGGTCACCACCCGAGCCGCCCGCGAGAACACGCCCGCCGGCCTGGCCGTCGCCGCCCCCCTCGCCGGGCCCCTGCCCGTAGGGCACGCCCCCGGAGGCCGAGGGCACGGCGTACGGGTGCGCCGGCGGGTCCTCGCCGAAGATGCGGCGGTACTCGTCCTTCCCAACAAACAGTTGCTCCCCCGTCCGCGTGTTCTCGATCCGGTACAGATCCACGCCGCGGCTGACAAACGCCTGGACCAGGCGTTCGTCGTAGCCGCGCAGGCGGGCGGAGTTGACCACCTCGATCAGGAGCGGCGCCAGCATCTTCTGGCGCTCCGTCTCCTGCATCTCCTGGAGCATGCCGAAGTTGACTCTGATGATCGCCGCGTCGCCCATGGCGGCGTGCTGGGTAACGACAATCTCGCGGCAGGCCAGCGCGATCACCGCCCCACCCGAATAGGCGGTCGGCCGCACCCAGGCCACGCTGTTGGGGATCTTCGACGTCTTGATGGCCGTGCAGATCTCGCGGACCGCGCCGAGGTGCCCGCCGGGCGTGTTCAGTTCGATGACGATCGCGTCCGCCCCGCTCTCCTCGGCCATCTTGATGCGGCGGGCCACGCTCTTGGCCATGATCGCGTCGATCTCGCGGTCGATCGTGATCACGACGATCCGCTCGGCCTTGCGGGCCGCGGGGACCGCGGACGGCTGGGCGCTGGAGCCCCCCCCCGACCCGGCCTGCGGCAGGGCACTGACCGTCGAGCCCAGCACAAGCAACAGGGCCGCAAGCGCGCCGGCGGCGCGCCGGAAGATCGCCAGCATCCCTGTTCCGCCGTGCCCGACAGCCACCAAGGGCCCTCCTTAGGCTCAGTATAGATCGTCCGTGCGGCGGACCGCCCGGATTCTGTACGCACGCTCACCGCCCCCTGCTCGGTGTTTCCGCAGCGCGTGGACTCGGTTGCACGCCCCCGCGCCGCCGCATGAGTTAGCATCGGCTACCCAAGAGGGGCCCATCGCCCGAGGGGGGGACAGGAGAGATGTCCGTGGCCACCAACATCCTTCTGCTCGCCGCCGCCGGGGCCCTGGGGACCCTCGCCCGCGTGGGACTCTGCGGGGCCGTGCAGCGGCTGGCCGGGACCGACTTCCCCGTCGGGACACTCGCCGTGAACGCGGCGGGCGCCTTCCTGTTCGGCGTGATCTGGTCGCTGGCCCAGGAGCGGATGCCGATCTCGCCGCAGGCGAGGCTCATCCTCCTGGCCGGCTTCCTTGGGGCGTTCACCACGTTCTCAACGTTCGCGTTCGAGACCGGGCAGTTGCTCAGCGACCGGCAGTGGGTCATGGCCGCGGCCAACGTCGCCGCGCAGAACATCCTCGGCGTGGGTCTGTTCCTCGCCGGCGTTGTGCTCGCCCGCGCCTTGTGACCGCGATTTGCGGCCGCACCCTCTGCGGCCGCCTCACCCCTGCTGTTCGACGCTCCAGGTCATCCGCTCGTCGCCGTGCGTGCAGTCGATGTGCACGGCGAAGAACCCCGGGCGACCGTTCCGCGACCTCGCCTCGGCGTCCCACACCAGCGGCCAGATGATCTTGCGGTCGGTCGCCGGCAGCGGCAGGTGTTCGAGTTGCTCACGCTCGAACCACTCCAGCCGCCCTTCGGGCGTGTCGCGCTCGTCCACGTGCACCGGCCCGAGCACGCGGTAGTAGAACAGCAGCCAGTGCCCACGCCCCTCGTACGCCTGCTCCGAGATCAGACCGCCCAGGTGCAGGCGGTCGATCGGCACCTGGATCCCGGCCTCCTCCCAGATCTCGCGCTGGGCGCACTGCGCCGGCGACTCGCCGGTGAGCATGTCGAGTTTGCCGCCGATGGGCGAGCAGAGCCCGAGGTTGGGCGCCTTGACGCGGCGCAGCAAGAGGATGCGCCCGCGCTCGTCGCGCAGGTCGCAGAGGCACGCGATCTTGTACGGCAGCGACGCGGAAGCAGGCGGTGGCGATGGTGGGGTCATGGGGCTCCCGTGATGGCTTTCCACCGCTGATCCACAACGCGCGGCGGCGTGAGCGTAGTGCCGCTGGCGGCGGCTCACCACCGCGCCGAGGGCCCGCCGGTCCGCTCACGCGGCGACCGACGCCCGGCCGATACGCTTTGCACCATGACCCCCCCGGCCCCACCCGGCCCAGCCCGTGCGCACCCCGGACAGGCCGCCCCGCTGCTGGGCGCGGCCAGCCCGCTGCCGGCGGTCCCGCCGGCTCCGGCGCCGATGGCCGCGCCGGCTC
>CALAFV010000011.1 GCA_937891445.1 uncultured Phycisphaerales bacterium
CCTCCTCGCCGCCGCGCCCGCGGGTACGTTTGATCCGCGAGCGCGCCCGCTTGGCCTCCAGGCGGCGCTGCACGGCCCCGCGGCTCGGGCGCGTCGGGCGGCGGACTTTCGGCTCGGCCCTGGCCCGAACGATCAGTTCACGGAGTTTCTCGAGGCACTCAGCCCGGTTGCGCGACTGCGACCGCTCTGACTGGCTGGTGATCACGAGTTCCCCGCCCTCGGTGATCTGCTCGCCCTCCTCTCCTTCCACGACCTGCTCGCCGGCGATGCGCCGGCCCGCGAGGTCGCGCAGCCGCTCCAGGGCTCGGCGGCTGAGCGGCAGGTCCGCCAGCGCGATCCGCAGTTCGGCCTTGGTGGCCAGTTTGTTCACGTTCTGCCCCCCGGGCCCGGCGCTGCGCGCGTAGGAGAAGCGCAGGGCCGACTCGGGCACCGTTACGCCCGGGGCGATCTCGACCCCGCCCACGCCATGGCCGTGCTGTCGATCCGCAGCGCTCACGGGGGCATCATTCGCTTCCCCCGGCGCGGGCGCGGGCCGGCCGGTCCGACCGTGGTATCCTCACGCCGCCCCCCGACACCGGTCCCCGCACGACCGCCGAGCCGCGCATGCCCCATCGCCGCCCCCGACACGCCCGACGACTCGCGCCCCTCGCCGCCGCGGCGGCCCTGCTGCTGGCGCACGCCGCCGCGGGACAGGAGCAGGCCCCAACGGCTACGCCCTCGGCCGACGCAACCGATCGCTCGCTCGTCCACCCGGACGACCGACTCACGCTCGACACCGCGGCGCTCGCGCGGCGGCCGTGGACGATCCAGGTCGAGCCGATGCTCTGGTGGACCAGCCCCGGCGGCAAGATCCGCCTGCCGGGCACTTCCGAAGGAGCGGCAAGCAGCGACAGGGTCCGCGTGGAGCGGCTCAACCTCGACACGCCGCGCTTCTCCCCCGCCGCCGAGGTCCACATCGACGCCGAGCCGTGGCGCTTCTCGCTCAGCGCCGGCGCGTTCTCGCTCAGTCGTGAGGAGACGACGGCCGATCGCTCGTTCCAACTCGGCGACGTCGCGGTGTCCGAGGGCGACATGCTCGACACCGACTTCGATTACGTCACCGCCGAACTCACCGTCGGCCGCCTGATGTATCGCCACGATTTCGCGGCGGCCAGCAAGCAGCCGGAGGATGCCGTGCCGGTGCTGCTGTCGCTGTACGGCCTGGGCGGCCTGCGCCTGTACGACCTCGACATCGCCGTGCGCGACATCACGACCGGCGTCGAATCGGCATCGCAACAGTTTTACGTCGAGCCGATCCTCGGCGTGCGCGCCGAACTGGACATCGACCGCGACTACGGCCTGGACCTGCAGATCTCGGGCGGGTACTACGCCGACTCGGACCGCTCCGTCTCGTCGCTGGACATCATCGTCGGCTTCCGCTGGACCCCGACGCCGAACATCGGCTGGCAGATCGGATGGCGGCAGATCCTGACGTGGATGGAGGACGGGGAGGGCGCATCCGAGTTCGAATACAGCGGCGGGCTGGCGGGGTTGTATACGGGTGTCGTCATCCGCTTCTGACCCCGGTTTCCGGATTTCCGGATTCTCCCCAACGCCGCCCCATCATCCGCACACGGGCGTGAGGCACAACGCCGCCGCGGCACACCGCCTGCCGGGTCCCCGAACCCGGGGAGGGCGGCGAACGCAACTTGGGCGTTGACCGGCGGTTGGAGATCGGACATACTGCTCGCCGATGGGCCGGTCGGCCCTCGGCCCGGGAGCCCTTGACGGCCCCGGCGGATTCCAGGTCACTTCCCTGTCGTGGGGACTCGACAGCGGCGATGAGCGTGCGGCCACCCCCGCGGTGGCCCTGAGGAGAGAGACCGGCGGCACGCGCTGGACAGAGGGAAGGCCTCGACCATGACCACCATCACCAAGAAGGAACTGATCGATCGGATCGCCGCCGCGACCGGCCTGAAGCGGGCGGTCGTGAAGCAGGCGGTGCAGGAGTTCCTGAACCAGGTGATCATCGAGCTGGGCAAGGGGAACCGGCTCGAGTTCCGGGACTTCGGGGTCTTCGAGACCAAGCACCGCGCGGCGCGCACGGCGCAGAACCCGAAGACGCTGGAGCGCGTCGAGGTCCCCGCGAAGCGCACGGTCAAGTTCAAGGTCGGACGCATGATGAAGGAGAGCCTCGAGGACCCAGAGAAGGTGCTGGCGCTCATCGCCGCCGGCGCCGGGCACGAGGAAGACGAGCCCGCCGCGGCTTCCGCTCGCAACGGGCGCGCGAAGCGCGCGTCCTGACGCGCCCCCGTGCGCATCGTCCTGCGGTACAACCCCCTCGCCGGCCGCGGCCGGGCCGATGCCATCGCCGACGCCGCCGCGTCGCGGCTGGAGCGCGACGGGCACGACGTTCGCCGCGCCCCTGTGTCGAAGACGGATCCCGGCTCGCTTGCGCGAGCGCTCGACGGCGCTGCGAACGGCGGCGGCCCTGCCGATCTCCTGGCCGTGATCGGCGGTGATGGCACGATCCACCACGCGCTGCCGGACGTGCTGGCCCGCGGCACACCCATCTACCACGTTCCGCTGGGGACGGAGAACCTCTTTGCACGCCAGTTCGGGATGGACGCGGACGTCGAGCGCCTCGCCGCGGCTGTTCGGCGTGCGGAAGTCACGCGGGTCGATGTGGGTGTGTGCAACGGCGTGCCGTTCGTGCTGATGTGCTCCATGGGGCCGGACGCGAACGTCGTGCACCGGCTGGCGAAGGTGCGCCGCGGGCGCATCACGCATTTCAGTTACCTCGCCCCGGGGATTGCGGAGTTCTTTCGGCCGGGTATCCCGCGGCTGCGCATCGAAGTGGATGGGCGCACGGTCGTGGACGGCCGGCGTGGGCTGGTCGTCATCGCCAACAGCCGGCAGTACGCCATGCGCGTGGACCCGGCCGCCCGCGCGAGCATGACCGACGGCCTGCTGGATGCGGTTTTCTTTCCGTGCTCGACGTCGCTGGGCGTGCTGGCGTGGGCGATGTGGGCGCGGCAGGGCCGCCACCTCTCCAGCCGGGCTCTGGTCTATGCCACGGGCACGCGCGTGAAGGCCGAGAGTCTCGAACCCGGCGGCTCGCTGCATCAAATCGACGGCGAGCCCGGCTCTGGTGCTTCCGCTGGTGAGTCGGATCGAGTCCCTGCCTTGGACTGCGAGGTGCGGCCCGGGGCCTTGCGCGTGCTCATCCCGCCACCTGAGCCGCAGACCTGAGTCAGTATCGCTACCAATGCCCCCGCAGGATCTGGTCGATCGCGTACGCGACGCCGTCGTGAGCGTTGCTGAGCGTCGTTCGATGGGCCAGGTCGCGGACCGGAAGCACAGCGTTGCCCATCGCGACGGCCAGGCCCGCGCCGCGGAGCATCGGGATGTCGTTGATCTGGTCGCCGATCGCGCACGTGCGCTCGGGCCGGATGCCGCGCTGGTCCGCGATCAGGCGCACACCGCTCCACTTCGTCGCGTCGCGGTCGAAGCACTCGAGGATGACGACCGTCGAGTCCGGGTACGCCGCGGGGTCGGGCGCCTGCACGCCCACGCGGTCCTCCGGCTCCTGGGCCTCGGGGACCACGGCGGGGAAGTGGTGGAAGACGGCGCGGTCGCCCACCGCGCGGTCCACCTCGTCGGCGATCGCCGCGGCCTCGGCGCTGGTGCCGCAGAAGCCGACGCGCACGGTGTGCTCGGGGTGCTCGTCTTCGTCCAGCGACCGCACGTAGCGCACCTTCACGCCCAGGCTGTCGAACCACCAGCGCGTCACCGGGTCCAGGTGCGACGGCTCGCGGGCGATCACGAGGTAGTCGAACCCGGCGGCGTCGGGGTCCTTGAGCACCAGCGCCGCGTGGTCGTGGCGGTTGAAGACGCCCACCAGCGACGACACAAGGCCGGGGTCCATCGGGAAGCGGTGGATGGTCCGGCCCGTGAGCGGGTCGGCGACGATCGACCCGCCGGCGACGACGACGGGGTCGGTCTGCTCGATGTCATCCAGGATCGCCCGGCACTCGACCAGCCCGCGCCCGGTGCAGATGAGCACCGTCATCCCCGCCCGGCGCGCCATCCGCAGCGCCTCGATGTTCGTGTGCGAGACCTTCCCGTCGGGTCCAAGGAGCGTGCCGTCGAGGTCGATCGCGAGCAGGTCGTAGCGCCGGGGCATGCGTGAGGATATGGGCCGGCCGCGGCGCTCCGCGCCGGGGCGCCGTGGCGGCGGCCGTACACTGCCGGGCGCATGTTCTGCCTCGGGTGCCGCTACAGCCTCGCCGGCCTTCCCGATGGTCCCTGCCCGGAGTGCGGCAGGGTCTTCTCGGCCGCGGACCCGTCGACGTGGGTCGCCACCAATCCGCCCCGGCGCCACTGTCTGCTCGAGCGGACCGGTGTGGCGGTCGCGGCCATGCAACCGCTCCCGATGCTCTGGATCTACGCCGAGTTCCTCGTCGCGCGGCTGATTCTCGGGCGCTGGCCCGTGCCGTCGCTCGACGATCCGAAGGGGATCGAGGGGCTCGGCGTCATGCACGTTCTCGGCATCGTCATTGTCGTCGGCGGCTTCACGGCGATGCTTCTGTGGCCCGTGATGCTGATCGCCAACGCGGTGGTCCGGGCGTGGAGCAGCGCCCTCCGCATCGCCGCGCTTGGCGTCGGGGGGTTCATCCTTGCTCTGGCGCTGGCCCGGCTTGATCTTGGCCACGCGATGACGTGGTGGATCGACTGACCTCCCGGGCCGCGTCGGCGGCGGCCTTGGGGTCCAACGATCCCCACGCCGCGAGCACGACGCTGTAGAGCATCGACGCCGCGGCGGTCACGAGCAGCATGACGCCGCCGGCCATACCGCAGGTCTTGATGAGTTGCGGCGTGCCTCCGAAGGCCAGCACGACGATCAGGGCAGCCGCGGTGAGGGCCACCGCCAGCCACGCGACCGCGGCGCCGGCGACCATCGGGTACAGGGCGCACGAGGCGACGGCGGTCTGGTGCGAGGACGGGCGCACCGGTCGGAACCACCCGATCGCCGCCGACAGCCCGTGCGCACCGACCAGGATGGCGAACTGCACGAAAATGCCCGTGAGGAGCGTGATCCCCGCGGCGATGACGGCCACGATGAAGACCCCGATGGGGGCCGCGAGCAACGCCACCACCGGACCGGCGCGGCGCCATTCTCCGACGAACGCCGCCAAGCCGATGAACGTCCCGATCGCGCCGGCGAAGCCGAACATGCCCAAGTGCGTGTTGACCATCAGCCGCAGGCCGGCGCGGTGCAGCGGGAGCGGCTCGGCCCAGAGCACGTGCGGGCGCAGGATCGTGCGGGTCAGCAGTTCGAGCCAGCCGGGCGGGGAGGGATCGATCTTGATCGACGCGGCCGCGGGCGTGTCGCACTCGGGGCAGTTCGCCGAGGCCGGGAGGCCGGCCAGCGTGTAGCCGCAGCGGATGCAGGTGATGGCCGGGAGTATCGATCTGGCGGCGGACATGCTCGGGCCGATCGGCTGCTGAGCCGCGGCGCATCAGGGCGCGTTGCAGATGCGCTCGGCGCCGGGGCCGAGCGTGATCGCGTTCTTGCCCTGGCGCTTGCTCTGGATCGCCAGTTCGTCGGCGCGCTGGAGGAGTTTCTCGGGCGTGTCACCGTCCCACGGGAATGTGGCCAAGCCGCCGGAGATCGTGAGCGTGTCGCGGGCCTGCTCGGCCAGTTTGGGGAAGCGGTGCTCGCAGATCTGCTGCTGGAAGCGCCGGGCGATCTCCGCGATGCTCGCCGGGGGCTTGCTCGCCGGGTCGCGCGGGCCGGTCGGGTCCTGGAAGACGACGACGAACTCGTCGCCGCCGATGCGGCAGACGCGGTCACTGGGCCGGATCACCGACGAGAGCAGACGGACCGTTTCGCGCAGGATCTCGTCTCCCGCGGCGTGGCCGTAGCGGTCGTTGTACTGCTTGAAGTCGTCGATGTCGAAGAACAGGACGGTGACGGGAAGACGCTCGGCGCGGGCGGCCTCGATGGCGCTGGTGAGGAAGCGGTCGAAGTAGCGGCGGTTGTACGCGCCGGTGAGGTCGTCGGTAAAGGCAGCGCGGCGGAGTTGCTCCTGCTGCTCGCGCAGCGCGAGCCAGTGGCCCAGCCACGCGGCGGGCGGCGCCAGGTCCGCCGCGGCGGCGCGCCGGGCGCTGAGCCACCCGAACGTGCGCGAGCGGTGCGCCACCGGGACCTGCACGGCATCGGGGTGCGGCGAGCCGACGGCGGGCGCGCCGTCGGAGGCCGGGGCGTCGGCCGGGACAAAGACGGCGTCCGCCGCGCCGGTGCGCCGACGGATCAGCGCCATCGCGGGTAAGAGGATGTCGCGCCCGGCGAGCATCGCCTCGATGAGCGGCAAATCCTCCGGCTCCGCGGCGGAGTAGGCCGCGGGGGACGAGTCCATGGCCACCGACGGCTGTGGCGCCGGCTCCGCGAGAGGAGGAAGCGGCGCCGGCGCGGGGCGCTCGAGAGGTTGCTGCGCGGCAGGCGGCGCAGGGCTGGGCGCCGGCGTCGGCGCCGCCGCGGGCGTCCCGCCGGTCCGCAGGAGTGCGCGGATCTGCTGCGCCGGCCGCTCCGTCGAGACCGTGCCGTCGAACGGCGGTCTCGCGGATGCCCCCGCGAGCAGCACGCGGACGTCGGGGTTGATCAGCCTCAGGCCATCGACGAATGACGCGGCACGCGGCCCGGGATCGGCATCAGCGCCGACGACCACCGCAACGGGCTCGTCTACCGCGGTGTCCTCGGGGTCGGAAAGTTCGCCGATCGCCTCGATCG
>CALAFV010000012.1 GCA_937891445.1 uncultured Phycisphaerales bacterium
CGCCCATCGGCCGTGCGCGCGGCCCCCACGATCACCGGCCGCAGCGCCCGCTGCTCCGTCAGCCCCGCGGCCGACGGCAGCATCCCGACCTCCGCCACCGACGTCCCCGCGCCGGAGCGCTGCACGTACAGCGGCTGATTCCCCGCGCTGGTCAAAAAGCCGGGCACCGCGTTCTGGAACGGCAGGATGGCCCCCGTCGGGAGATTGCTCGTCGCGCCCGCCGACGGCAGCGCCGTCTCGCGGATGAACGGGAAGATGTCGTTGGACCCCAGCCGGTCGCGGAAGTCATTGGGCGCGGTGTACCCGACGTTGCCGCGGAACGACAGCCCGCCGGGCGCGTTGCCCGTCACGATCGCGTTCTGATACCGGATCTCCGCCGCGACGTCGCGCACGGGCGTGTTACGCCCCATGCTGCCGCGCTGCAGGTTGCGGTCCAGCGCCGTCCCGTCCCCCAGCGCGCTCTGAGCCAGCGCGGCCGGGGCCGGGAGCAGCGCGGCGGCGAGCCCCGTCGCGGCGAGAAGGCGGCTGACGCAGGAACCCGTACGCATGATCCATCTCCGCTTGGTGACCAGCGACCGTCCTGACTAGAAGCGTACACCGCGGCCGACCCGGCCGGCCGCCCCGCTTCTTACGCCGCCCCGAACCAAGCAGATCGGCACGCCGGCCGCCGGGCCCTCCCCCCGCCCGCCGGGCCAGAGACCCGCCCTCAACGCCCCAACTGCGCGACGTTCGCCGGCGCGTGCAACTCCCGCCGCGCCGCGTCGCACGACTTGGAGCACTGCGTCACGACGTAGTACACCAGCCCATCGCTCACCCACGCATAAACCCGCGAGCGGGCATCCTTCATCGCGTAGGTCGTCCCCTCCTTCAGCCCCAGCCTCGACGGGTCGGGCTCGATGAAGACGCTCACCAGCGGCCCCTCAGTCCCGTCCTCATCCATCCGCCGGAACAGCAGGTGCGCCGACTCCTTCGCCCCGGGCACCTGGCACGTCCCCGCGCCGACGAACTTGAAGTTCGCCGACTCCATCAACTCCGTCGAGATCGGCTTGCCGAAGATCGCCTGGTACTTCCTCGGGACCGCCTGCGGATCGGTGATCTCCAGGTGCTTCGACAGCACCACCTCGTCCGCCACGCACGCGTCGTGCTCGGTCGCCAGATAACTCGACAGTTGCACCACCGCGGCGTTGGCCGTGTTGCCGCCGGCCCGCAACCCCGTCTGGATGATGATGGTCGTCCCGATCCCCACCGCCACGACCGCCGCGACCGCCAGCCCCCACCGCCGGATCCACACCGTCGCGCCGCCCACGCGCCCGTCGGCTCCGATCCGCGCCACAACGACCGGCTCCCCCGCCCGCAGTTTCGCCGCGATCGTCTCGCGCAGGTCCGCCGGCAGGTCGCACTGGCACATCGCCCGCGAGCACGCCTCCCGCAACTGCACCTCGAACCGGATGCACGCCTCGTCCTGCGGGCAGGCGCGCATGTGCTCCTCCAGCGCCGCGCGCCCCTCAGGCGTCAGTTCACCGTCCGCCGCGCAGCGCAGCAGCACGCCCCGCGTCAGCGGCGTCTGCCCGCCCTCCTGCTGGAGGTGCTGGCCGTCATCGGGTGCTGGGGCGCCGTGGGCGTGGCCGCGTGTCAACTCTGCTGCTCCGCGCTGACGGGGGGTACGGGGTCGGGCTGCGCCGTGCGCAGCCGGTTCTCAGAAACGAACCCATCGGGTCCGCTGATTTCATCGGCAACCAGTTTACGGGCCCGGTGCAGACGGCTCATGACCGTCCCGATCGGGACGCCCACGATCTCCGCAATCTCCCGATACTTCAGCCCCTCCACGCCCCATAACAGCAGCACCTCGCGGTACTCGGGGCGAAGCCGGTCGATCGCCGCCTTCAGCCGGTCGTCCACCTGCTCCCAGTCCAGGCTCGCCAGGTCCCACGCCGGCGGCGGCTCGTCCGGCGGCGTCTCCGACGACTCCTGGTCGAAGAACTCCGCCATCGCCGTCGGGGCGTGCCGCCCGCGCCGCAGGTTGGAGTAGAAGGTGTGGTGGGCGATCGTGAACAGCCACGCCCGCACCCCGTCCGCCCCGCGGCCACGCTCCTCGAACCGGTCCGATACCCCGCGCTCCAGCGCGCGGGCATAGACCTCCTGCACCAGGTCCTGCGCCTGTTCCGGATTGCGCGTCAGTTGCAGCGCCATGCGGTAGACCGGCTCGAGCTGGTCGAGCGCCAGGCGTTCGAACTCCGCACGCTCCATGCGCTGGCTGGTCCTGAACGCCACAGGGCTGAACACCGGCCCGCGACGGCGTATTCCGCGGGCGCCCAAGAGATGGGACAAGAGTATTGACAGGCAAAGGGGCGGAAGGGGTCGTAGGGCCTCTGCCGGTACGGCCGGCATCATCGGAAGGCGTGTCCGCGAGATGTTAGGAGTTTAAACCATAGCAGATCCGGCGGCGCCAAGCGCCGGGCTCGGACCGCCAGCCAGACCAACGACGCTCGACGCAACGAAATGCGGCGCCCCCCGGGATCTCCCGGGAAGCGCCGCATCTGAGAGGCGCGGGGAAGAAGGGGACGAGCCTCAGCACCCGTCGGTGACCGCCGCGAGCCACGCGGTCAGGAACGCGCTGATATCGCTCGAGTTGGTCGTCTGGTCCTCGTTGAAGTCGGCCTCGAGCGTCCCGTCCTGCACGCTCGCCAGCCAGGTCGTCAGGAAGGCGCTGATGTCGCTGGAGTTGACGACCTGGTCCTGGTTCCAGTCCGGGCGACACACCGCGACCTGCACGCACTCGACCGCCCCCTCGCAGGGATCGGGCTCCGCGATCACCATCAGTTCGAACGGGCCGGTGTCGCCCCGGGCCCCGGCGACCAGGATGAGGTACTCCGCCCCGGCCTGCGAGCACCACGACACCTCGGCGTACGGGCCGCACGCATCGGTGGACGACGCGACGCACCGCAACTCACCACAGTCGGCGCAGAAGACGCGCAGGTCGGTGTCGAAGTTCCAGAGCGTGTTGCACGTGCTCGCCAGGATCCTCGTGCCGGTGCCGGTGACGCGGTACCACACCCCGAGCACCGGGCCGTTGGCCGCGTGGCACTGGACCGCCGCGTCGGCGTCATGCGTGGCGTTCTCGTTGGTCCCCGTGACCGTGGCGCCCACGGCGATCGCCTCCGGCGTCGCGCACGAGTCGTTCGCGGGCGGCGGCGGCGCGGGGCACGTCGCCGTGATCGTGTACAAACCGCCCGACGTGAACGGGTACGACCCCAGCAGCACGTAGTACGGCTGACCCGGGTTCAGCCCGCGGAGCACGAGCCGCGACAACCCGTTGAGCGGCGCGTAGTCGTCATTGCAGGCCACCTCCGTCAGCGCGCCGCACTCGCCCGTGTACACCGCCAGAACGCTGTCCAGCCCCGGCTGCCCGCCGACCTCGATCACCGCCGAGTCACCCGGCGGGACAAACCGGTACCAGAGCGAGTTGAGGATCCCCCCGGTGCTCCAGTTCCCGCACCCGTAGACCGGCGGCAGATCAGAGTCGAACGGCTGCCGCGCGCTGTTGTCCGCCTGAAGCGTCTCGCCGCACGCCAGGTCGATCGCCCCGGCGCACTCCTCGTTGGGCGCCCGCGGCGGGAGGCACGACCCCGACGGGCCCAAGGGCACCGAGAGGCAGAAGGTCATGTCGCCGAAGATGATGTCGTTGGGGTCGTAGCCGTCGGGATTCCCGAACGACCCGTCCAGCAGGAACTCGCCGTCTCCCGACGCGCTCTGCATCCAGTGCCAGTTGCAGAAGTTCCCCCCGCCGCTGACCACGTTGGTGACCTCGATCCAGTAGCACCCCCCGGCCACCACGGGCACGGCGTCGTGCGTCGCGGCGAACGCGTACTCGGGCACAACCCCGAAGATCAGCCGGCCCGTCGCGACCCGCGGCTGCACCTGCAGCGTCCCCGCGGCCTGCGAGAACTCCGCGATAAGACCACCCGGGACGCCATTGACGGACTGGTAGTAGCGCACGCGGAAGTTGTCATCGGGGACCGATGTGCACGGGCCGAACGGCGTCGCGTACATGCCGTTGACGCACAGCCCCGTGATGTCCCCGTCCGCCGCGGGGGAGAAATTGTCGGCGATGATCGGCCCCGTCGGCAGCGAGATCTGGAACGCCTCCTGAAACTGGCTCTGGCACTGCGCCGGCTCGTTACAGGTCTGCGCCCTCACACCCGCGGCCGCGCACAGCACGCCCACCGCGGCGACGGTCACTCTTCCGATTCGATCCACGTCCCGTCCTCCATCCGAACGAACGCCGTTCCGTTCGCGACAGTCCCACCGATCGCCGCCCCAAAACGACTTGGCCTGGCTTGACTCTCGGTTGAATCTCAGATTACTTTCAGAATCATGGCGCGTCAAGGGAACGAGCCAACTCGGTACCGTGATCCCTCCAGTCCAAGGACACCCGCACCGTGACGCTCCCCTCGCAGGTCATGCCGGAGCCCGTCATCCCGGACCGCAGACGTCGGGGCGCCGCCGCGGCCGTCCCGCTCAGCGAGGCCGAGGCCGCCCTCGCGGGCGAGGTCGCGCGCCAACTCGCCGCGAGCCTCAAGGCGCTGGCCGCATGGGCGCCGCCGTCGGCACGCAAGGTCCGTTCGTTCGCGGCTTTCCTGGGGATCGACCAGAACCTCGCGCAGCGGGCGTTGGCGGGGGCGGCGATCGCGCCGCCGGAGGTCCTGACCCTGACCCGCGTCCCCGGCGTCGAGGGCCTCGGGCTGCTCGCCGCCGCGGCGCGATCGAAGGGGTGCGACGCCCTCATACTCGACAACCTCGAAGCGGCCAGTCGGCGTTTCGCGGACCTGATCGCCCGCCTCGGCGGGAGCCACGCCAAACTGCGGGCGCGGGTGCAGGCCTCGCTCCGGACCGA
>CALAFV010000013.1 GCA_937891445.1 uncultured Phycisphaerales bacterium
CGACGCGTGACTTCTGCGACCTGTCGGCGTTCGCGACGGTGGGGCGGACGTTCGTGTGCTTCGGTCCGGCGGGGACGCGGGCGCAACTCTCGATCAACGGCTCGCGGCTTGAGGTGGATGTCCCCGGCGGGCAGGACCCGGCGGTGGTGGAGCACGAGGGGATCGCGGTGGTCGTCTGCTCGACGGAGCAGGTGGACGCGGCGTTCGTTGACGACGACGGGGTGTACATCGGGCTGGCGGCGCTGGAGCGGTCGGCGTCGGGCGCGAGCGTGCCGGTGCCGCACCCGGAGTTCAAGCACTACACGCGGATCTCGTCGCAGGGCGAGGTCTCGACGCACAAGATCGGGTCAACGCGCGGGGCGACGCCGGCGCGGCGGCGCTCGCGCGAGGGGACGAAGATCGCGCTGGGGGCGTGGACGGCGGCGCCGGCCGCGGACTACGCGGACGGCACGAGCGCGCGGTACGCGTCGATCGCGGGCCCGGCGGACCTGGACTCGCTGGGCGCGCCGTCGGGGTACGGGTGGTACCGCATCCGGCTGCGCGGCGCGCCGGGGGGGCGGCACAAGGTGCTGCTCGCCGGGGCTCGCGACCGCGTGCAGATGATCGTGGACGGGGAGCCCGCCGGCGTCGTCGGGATCGGCCCGGGGGCGCAGCCGCTGGGGTCGCTGACGCTGCGGAAGGGGCCGCACACGATCGTGGCGCTGGCGGAGAACTTCGGCCGGCCGTCGGGGGGATTGAACCTGGCGCAGCGCGCGGGGCTGACGGGGCACATCTGGACGGTCTCGCCGCTGAAGGTCAAGGCGCCGCGGCCGGAGCCGGCCAACCCGGTGGACGCGATGGCGGTGCACACGCCGTTCTGGCACCTGCACCGGGGCGAGGCGACGGAGGCCGCGCGGCTGACGTGGACGTTCCAGCACCGGCGCAAGACGCCCGTGTTCGTGTGCTTCGGGGACCTGGGCGGGTCGCGCGGGGTGCTGCTGCTGAACGACCAGCCGCTGGGGGTGTTCGACGCGGCGGGGCTTCCGCCGCTGACGCTGCCGGCGGAGTCGCTGTCGCGCGGGAACAACACGTTCCAGATGGCGCTGCTGGGCCCCGCGGGGACGGCGGCGGCGCGGGCGCAGGCGCTGGGGCACGCGGTCGCGTTCTACGAGGGGGAGGAGGCGCTGACGGAGGAGGGGTCGGCGGAGTGGGCGTTTGCGAAGTGGGAGCCGCCGTCGCCGGATGCGTTCCACCGGTCGCGCGAGACCTCGGCTCCGGCGGGGACGCCGTCCTGGTGGCTGTGCCACTTCATGCCCGACGAGTCGGACGCCCCGCTGGTGCTGGACCTGGCCGGGATGACCAAGGGGCAGATCTACATCAACGGCCGGCACCTGTGCCGCTACTTCGTGGCGACGGCGGAGGGGGAGGCGGTGCCGCCGCAGCAGCGGTACGTGGTGCCGCGGTCGATGGTCAACCCGGGCGAGGCGGCGGAACTGATGCTCTTCGACGAGCACGGGGCGTCGCCGTCGCGGGTGACGCTCACGTCGGTGCACTGAGGCGCGTGATGCGAGGGGCGGAGGGAGCGGGGCTCAGCGCTGCTCGGCGAGGGCCGCGTCGGCGCGGACGGCCTCCATCAGTTGCTCGATCAGGGCCAGTTCGCGCTGGAACTCGGCGAGGACCTGCTCGCGTCCGAGTTGCAGGTCGCCGTCGTTGTTGGCCTGGTCGATCTCGCGGCGCACCATCGCGGCGCGCTGGCGGAGCCGCTCGATCTCCAGGTCGGGGGTTTCGGGAACGCCGATGCGCGGGCGGAGTTCGCCCTGCTGGCGCATGCGCTGCTGCCACTGGAGGGCGCTGAGTTCGTCCTTGCCGTTGAGTTCGGCGCGCTGGCGGTCGAACTCGTCGGGCATGTCGTTGCGGGGCCGGCCGCCGGCGAGCAGGAGACGCGGGGTGACGGTGGCCTGGCCGCTCTGGATCAACTCGGCCTGGCGGGTGCCGCGGCGGATCTGCGCGCTGCGCTCCATCTCGGCCCACTCGGCGGCGGTGAGGCCGGTGGAGATCGGCTCGCTCGCCGGGCCGGGGACGTCCCGGAGGGCCCGTTCGATGCGGATGAGCCAGGCGGCGCGGATGTCGGAGGCGACGGGGGTGCTGCGGGCGGGGCCCTGGAAGTCGGCCCAGCGGCCGAGGCGGATGGTCAGGTCCAGCCGCTCGGCGCCGCGCTGCACGACGATGGGGACCTCGTCGCCGGGGTCGTGCGAGAGGATGATCGAGCGCATCGTGACGGCGGCGTCGAGGCCGTGGAGGCGGACGCCGTCGGCGGCGGTGATCATGTCGCCGGGGCGCAGGACCCTCGAGGCGGGGAAGGGCTCGTAGGTGCGCTGGATGATGACGCGCTGGGGGAGCGTGTAGTCGAACTGCACGCCCATGGCGGCGCGCGGCGTGCGCTCGAAGCGCGCGAGGTGGATGTCGAGGAGGCGCTGGCGCTGCTCGGGCGTGAGCCCGGGCCGGCGCAGGGCCTGCTCGAGGCGCTCGAGGGTGAACCGCTCCTCGATCTTGAGCGCGAGCGTGGCTTCGTTACGGACCTCGTGCTTCGGTGAGTTGAGCAGGCCGACGAGGCGCTGGAGGTCTTCGTCGGTCGCGCCGGTCTGGCCCGGCTGGGCGGCCGCGGCGGCCAGCGCGGTCAGGGCGGCCAGGGCGGCGGTCGCCGCGATCCGTTGCATCAGGTTCGTGCGTCCCCGTCCGGCCGTGCCGCAGGTCATGGTGATGCTCCGGATCCCGCTTGCTCCCGATTCATCCCGCGGCGCCGCGGCCGATGATGTTCGCGAGCACGCCGGCGCTCGCGGCGATCCGTCCGGCCAGGTCGGCCAGAGCGCCGAGCAGGCCGCTGCCTTCGGCGGGCGGCGCTGCCGTGGCTTCCCCGAGCATTCCCGCCGCGTCGGCGACCGCGGCCTCGATCATGAGCCACGGCGCGCACGCCGCCTCGGCGGGGGAGAGGGGGGGATCGCTCCGTTCATGGTAGCCCGAGGCGAAGGCGGCGAGGCGCGTCGTGTCGGGGCTGGATGGCCCCATAAGCGAGCCTTCATGAGCCCCTGCCGCGGTCGCGGCGGCGCGCACGCGGCCGCGGTTGAGGGAGAAATGAAGCAACCCATAAGCCAGATCGGCGACGCGGGCGCCGACGCCGGCGCTGTCGTGATCCACGACGGCGCGCACAACGCCGGAGTCGAAGAGCAGATTGCCGGGGTGCCAGTCGCCGTGGACGACCTGGCGCGGGAGGGCGTCGTAGCCGAGGCGTGCGGTTTCGCGCGAGGCGGCGTCGTAGCGGCGGGCGAGTTCCCGGGCGGCGGAGCGTTCGGTGGGGCCGAGGCCGGCGCGGCGGGCGCCGTCGATCAGGGCCTCGCCGATGCCGGGGAGGGCGTGGTAGCCGCGCGCGGGGGCGTCCCAGCGCGGGGTGAAGTCGCGGAGCAGGCGGTGGTACTCGGCGAGCGTGCGGCCGGCGGAGGCGGTGGCGGCGGGGGAGCCGTCGTAGGGGCCGCCGGGGACGAAGCGGAACATCTCGTAGACGCGTCCGCCGAGTTGGAGCATGGAGTTGCGCTCGCCGCGGGTGCCCACAAGTTCGGGGACGGGGAAGCCGGCGGCGCGGAGGTGGATCTGGATGTCGTGGCTGAGGGCGACGCGGCGGGGGTCCTCCGCGTGGCGGCGGCGCTTGAGGAGGTACGAGCCGGTGCTGGCGGTGAGGACGGCCTTGCCGCCGCGGGCGCCGCGGCCGAGGGGGCGGACTTCGCGGACGACGCCCAGGTCGTAGTGGGCGCAGACGGAGGCGATTTCGCCGGTGGAGATCGCGTCGTGGTCTTCTCTTGCGCTCATCGCGAAGAGGGTCTCACCACAGGGGCACGGGGGACGCAGAGAGGAAGAGATCGAGTCTGAATCATCGCGATCCGCCGCGTCTGGATCTGGTCTTCCTCTGTGTGCTCTGCGTCGCTGTGGTGAACGGAGTGCTCTACTCGACGTTCTGGACCTGCTCCTTGATGCGGTCGATCTCGCCCTTGACCTCGACGATGTGGCGCGAGATCTCGGCGTCGGCGCACTTGCTGGCGATGGTGTTGGCCTCGCGGAGCATCTCCTGGGAGAGGAAGTCGAGGGTGCGGCCGACGGGGCGGGCGTCGCCCTCGCGCTCGAGCAGTTCGGTGAACTGGTCGATGTGGCCGCCGAGGCGGGAGATCTCCTCGGAGATGTCGCTGCGTTCGGCGGCGATGGCGATCTCGCGCACGACGTCCACGGGCTGGACGGCCAGGCCCAGGTCCTTGACCATCTGCTCGATGCGGGTGCGCAGGCGGCGCTCGTAGTCGGCGACGACGGCGGGGGCGCGGGCCTTGATGAGGCGGAGTTTCTCGGCGATGACGTCGCGGCGGGCCAGGAGGTCCTGCTTGAGCGCGGCGCCCTCGCGGGCGCGGAAGGCGATCATGCGGTCGCAGGCGACGCCGAGGAGTTCGAGCAGGGCCTTGCGGACCTTCTCGAGGCGCTCCTCTTCGTTGGCGGGGGGCTGGAGGACGCCGGGGAGGCCCAGGAGGGAGCCGACGTCGATCTTGAACTCGCCGGCGTTGAACTGCGGGACGCGCTTGATCTGCTCGATGTAGCGGGCCAGCGCGGCGTGGTTGACGTCGTAGCCGGCTTCGCCGGTGGCGTCGGTGCACTTGGCGGAGACGAAGACGCTGCCGCGGGTGATGCGCCGGCGGAGTTCGCTCTCGATCTCGGCCTCGAGGACCTCGAACTCCTCGGGGAGCCGGATCACGGCCTTGAAGTACTTGCTGTTGAGCGACCGGATCTCGAGGAAGTAGTGCACGTGCTCGTGCTGAATGGAGGCTTCGCCGAAGCCGGTCATGCTGCGGATCAAACGGGGGACTCCTTTGGGCAATCCCCCCC
>CALAFV010000014.1 GCA_937891445.1 uncultured Phycisphaerales bacterium
GCCAGCGGTCCCCCTCCGCCGTCTTCGGCAGCGCCAGCGACGCCTGCGCAAACGCCGTCCAGTGCGCCAGCAGCGCGGGCCAGGTCAGATCGGTGCGGTCGGTCGTCATCGCGGGATCGTACTCGCCCCGCCGCGCGGGCCGGCTCCGCCGCTCCGTACACTCCGCCATGGACATCGATCCCGCTTTGCTCCCCCCGTCCGAGCGGTACAAACTGCTCATCGGCGGCATCATCCCGCGGCCGATCGCGCTGGTCTCGTCGATCTCCCCCGACGGCCGCGTGAACCTCGCCCCCTTCTCGTTCTTCAACGGCGTCGGGTCCGACCCCATGACGCTGCTGTTCTGCCCGGCCAACAAGCCCGACGGAAGCGACAAGGACACGCTGAAGAACGTCCTCTCCCCGACCGAGGGCGGGACGGGCGAGTTCGTCGTCAACACCGTCAGCGAGTCCTTCGCCCGCCAGATGGCCGCCTGCGCCGAGCCGATGCCCCACGGCGAGAGCGAGTTCGACCTCTCCGGCCTGACGCCCGCCCCCTCCGTCCGCGTGCGCCCGCCCAGGGTTGCCGAGAGCCCGCTCAGTTTCGAGTGCATCACCGACCGCGTGATCCGGCTCAACCCCGGCGTCCCCGCCGGCGGCAACATCGTGATCGGCCGGGTGGTCCACGTGCACGCCCGCGACGGGCTCATCAACGAGCGCCGGCACGTCGACCCCGCCGCGATGCAGGCGATCGGACGCATGGGCGGCCTGGGGTACTGCCGCACGCGAGAGCGCTTCGAGATGCCGATGGGCCGCCCTGCGCTGGACCTGCCGGATCCGTTCTGATCACCTTGCCTTAAAAGAGAAACCGGGCCGCGCACGCGACCCGGTGGTGAGGAGAGCACGATTTTGGGTGAGGGCTCGCCCGAATCAGCGGCGACGGCGACGCATCGCGCCCAGGCCCGCCAGGGCGAGCAGCCCGCCGGCCGCGGGGGCCGGGACCAGGACGCCCGAGGCCTGCGACGAGACGCCGCTGAAGTTCTGGTCAAAGAACGTACCCATCGTGAGCTGGAGTTGCACGAACGCGCCCGTCAGCCCGCTCATCGGCAGGCCGGCGTACGAGAACGAGCCGCCGCCCGCGGGAGCGTTGAAGTTCAGATCATCGCCGCCACCGCCGGGGAGGATCGACGCGGAGGTGATGAGGCCCTCAAAGACCTCGAACCCGCCACCGATGTTCCGCCACGAGCCGATGAGGTTGCCGAAGATCACGTCGCCGTCGGCGTCGGTGATGATGAACGCGCCGGTGGTGGCGATCGACTCGATGCCGCCATCGTTCACGACGGCCGTGTCCAGGTTCATCGACACGCTGACGCTCGCCGAGGAACCGGCGGCGAAGCCGGAGGGGAACGTCGCGGTCTGATTCGGCGAGACATCGACGCGGGTGATGTCGCCGCCGCTCTGCAGACCCGCCACGCCCCCGACGGTCTGCGCCGAGAAGATGCGGTCGCTCATCGTCGGCCCGTCCACGAAGGACGCGGCCAGATCGGAGAACGAGAACGTGATCAGTTCGCCCTGCGCCAGCGCAGAGGACGACAGCCCAATCGCACCAGCAGCCGCAACGAACGCGCAAAGGGAACGACGCATGCTCTCTCTCCTCACGCGCCGGCGGAGTGCCGGCGGAGCGGATAGCCAGGAGGTATCCCGGCGCTCTCCGACTGCGTGACAATGTAACGCCCCGCCTCGCTTCATGCAAGGCTATCGGGCTTGGATCGCTGCTTTTCGGGCGTCTTCGGACCAGGTTCGGGCCTGTTCTTTGCGGACAAGAACGCCGGCCAAGTCGCAAGAAAAACCCCCGGGCGCGGTGGGAGGCACCCGGGGGCGAAGGGAGGGAGGACTGGAGTCCGAACCGATCCCAGGCCGCTACTCAACTCGTGCCGGGATCGGGTGTTAGGTCCTTGTTGAAGGAGGGCGGGGCGGGGGGGAGGGGGCGGCGGGCTGGC
>CALAFV010000015.1 GCA_937891445.1 uncultured Phycisphaerales bacterium
ACTAGGGACTAGGGACTGGGGATTGGGGGGCGGATCGGGCTCTTGCTGCCTTTGTGGGCGCAGAAAGAAGCCCCGGATTTGGGCCCGGGGCTTCGTTATGTGTCAACAAGGGGTCGTGAAACTCAGGACTTGGACTTCTTCACCGTGACCTCGGTGCCCATGAGCGCGGCCTGGGCGGCGGCGAGGCGGGCGATGGGGACGCGGAAAGGGGAGCAGGAGACGTAGTCCATGCCGACGCGGTGGAAGAAGTGGACGCTGGCCGGGTCGCCGCCGTGCTCGCCGCAGATGCCGATCTTGAGTTCGGGGTTGGCGGCGCGGCCCTTCTCGATGCCCATCTTCACGAGTTGGCCGACGCCGGTCTGGTCGAGGCTCTGGAACGGGTCGCGCTCGAGCAGTTCCAGGCGGAGGTAGTCGGGGAGGAAGGAGTTGATGTCGTCGCGGCTGAAGCCGAAGGCCATCTGCGTGAGGTCGTTGGTGCCGAAGGAGAAGAAGTCGGCGACCTCGGCGATCTCGTCGGCCGTCAGCGCGGCGCGGGGGACCTCGATCATGGTGCCGATCTTGATGTCGAGGCGCTTGGTGTAGTCCTGCTCGGCCTTGACGCGGTTGATCGTGCTCTCGACGAGCGCACGCAGGTGGGCCAGTTCGCGCTTGGCGCCCACGAGCGGGATCATGATCTCCGGCAGGGCCTTGATGTTGGAGCGGAGGCACTCGATCGTCGCCTCGACGATCGCCTGCACCTGCATCTCGAGGATCTCGGGGTAGGTGACGCTGAGGCGGCAGCCGCGGTGCCCGAGCATCGGGTTCATCTCGTGGAGTTGGGCGACGCGCTGGCGCACCTTCTCGACGCTGACGCCGAGGCTCTTGGCGACGGCGGCTTGGCCGGCCTCGTCGTGGGGGAGGAACTCGTGCAGCGGCGGGTCGAGCAGGCGGATGGTGACCGGCAGGCCCTTCATCGCGGTGAAGATGCCGACGAAGTCGTCGCGCTGGTAGGGGAGGAGTTTGGCGAGGGCCTTCTTGCGCTCC
Organism: uncultured Phycisphaerales bacterium; assembly: GCA_937891445.1. Taxonomy (GTDB): domain Bacteria; phylum Planctomycetota; class Phycisphaerae; order Phycisphaerales; family UBA1924; genus CALAFV01. The sequence goes on from CALAFV010000015.1 coordinate 1,024, forward strand.
TCGGTGGTCTCGGCGAGGATCATCTGGCGCATCGCGAGGATGCGCGGGCCCTCGAAGAACATGTGCTCGGTGCGGGTGAGGCCGATGCCGGCGGCGCCGAACTCGCGGCCGCGCTGGGCGTCCTTGGGCGTGTCGGCGTTGGTGCGGACGCCCATGGTGCGGTACTTGTCGGCCCAGCGCATGATCGTGGCGAAGTCGCCGGAGAGTTTGGGCTCGACGGTGGGGATGGCCCCCTGCATGACTTCGCCGGTGGAGCCGTCGATCGAGATGACGTCGTCGCGGGTGAACTGGCGGACGCCGGTGTCGGTCTTGACGGTGAAGTGGCCGGCCTTGGCGTCGATCTGGATGTCGCCGGCGCCGGCGACGCAGCACTTGCCCCAGCCGCGGGCGACCACCGCGGCGTGAGAGGTCATGCCGCCGGTGGAGGTGAGGATGCCGGCGGCCGAGTGCATGCCGTCCACGTCCTCCGGGCTGGTCTCCTTGCGGACGAGGATGACCTTCTCGCCGTTGCGGGCGCGGGTGACGGCCTCCTCGGCGGTGAAGGCGGGCTTGCCGACGGCGGCGCCGGGGGAAGCGGGGAGGCCGACGGCCAGGACGCGGGCGACCTTCTTGGCGGTGGGATCGAAGGAGGGGAGCAGGAGTTGGGTGAGGTCGCCGGCGGGGATGCGGAGCAGGGCCTGCTTCTCGTCGATCAGGCGCTCGCGGACCATGTCGCAGGCGATCTTGACGGCGGCGAAGCCGGTGCGCTTGCCGGTGCGCGTCTGGAGCATGTAGAGGGTGCCGCGCTCGATCGTGAACTCGATGTCCTGCATGTCGCGATAGTGCTTCTCGAGCGTGGTCTTGATCTTGAGAAGCTGGTCGTAGACCTTGCGGTTCCACTTGGCCATCTCGGCCACGGGCTTGGGGGTGCGGATGCCCGCGACGACGTCCTCGCCCTGGGCGTTGATGAGGAACTCGCCGTAGAACTTGTTCTCGCCGGTGGAGGGGTTGCGCGTGAAGGCGACGCCGGTGCCGGAGTCGTCGCCCATGTTGCCGAAGACCATCGACTGGATGTTGACGGCGGTGCCGGAGAGGCCGGTGATGTTGGCGATGCGCCGGTAGGAGATGGCGCGGTCGGCGTTCCAACTCTTGAAGACCGCCTCGATGGCCAGTTCGAGTTGCTTGAAGGGGTTCTGCGGGAACTCGTCGCCGACGTACTTGCGGTAGACCTCCTTGTAGCGCTGGGCGAGTTCGACGATGCCCTGCTCGGGGACGGCGGTGTCGTCGGTGGCGGCGTAGCGGGCCTTGAGGGCGTCGAACTCGTGCTCGAAGTGCTCGTGGGCGACGCCCATGACGACGTCGCCGAACATGTTGATGAGGCGGCGGTAGGCGTCGTAGGCGAAGCGGCGGTTGCCGGTGGCCTGGGCCAGGCCCTCAACCGAGGCGTCGGTGAGGCCGAGGTTCAGGATCGTGTCCATCATGCCCGGCATGCTCACCGCGGCGCCGGAGCGGACGGAGACCAGCAGCGGGTTGGTCGTCGAGCCGAAGACCTTGCCGGTCTCCTTCTCGAGCATGTTGATGTTCTTGTGGACCTCGTTCATGAGGCCGTGCGGGAGCCGCTGGCCGTTCTTGTAGTACGCGGCGCAGGTGTCGGTGGTGATCGTGAAGCCGGGGGGAACGGGCAGGCCGATGGAGACCATGTCGGCGAGGTTGGCGCCCTTGCCGCCCAGGACGGCCTTCATGGAGGCGTCGCCCTCGGCCTTGGTCTTGCCGAAGTAGTAGACCATCTTGCCCGGTTTGCGCCGCAGGACGGGGCCGGGGGCCGCGCCGTTGGCGGCGGTCCCGTTGGAGGCTGCGGACGGGGCGGCGTGCTTCTTGGTCTTGGTGGGCATGAAGGGGACCCTTGTCAGAGACGGGGCGTGGGTGCCGCGGACCGGTGGGCCGGGGGGCCGTGGTGGCCCGGAACGTCCGCGGCCGCCGGGGGGTGACCCGGCGGCGGGGAGGGGGGCAGGTCACGGCGGCTGGCTCGGGCCGCGGACGGGCGGCGGGGGCATGCCGAGGCCGCCGCCGCGGGGCCTAACTCTAGAAGGGACCCGCCCGGATGACGAGTTTTGGCCGGTTTTGCGGCCGTAGAACGCGGTTCTGAGGGGGTTGGCCGGTGGGCCGGGGCGCGGCGGTTGGGGGACGCGGGGCGGTCCTTATGATCGCGGCGTGCGCGGCGAGGCGATGGCACAACCGATGGGGGTCTGGGCCGGGGTGAGCCCCGAGGCGGTGCTTGCGGCGTGGCCGCGCGAGCGACCGGTGGTGGCGTTGTGGTCGGCGGCGAGTGGGGAAGGGGTCGGGAGGACGAGGTGGGGGCGGTGGACGGTGATCGGGGAGCCGGTGGGGACGGTGGTGGTGCGGGCGCTGGGCGAGGGGCGGACGGCGGCGGAGGTCTTTGGGGAGACGGGGACGCGCAGTTCGCGAAGTTCGG
>CALAFV010000016.1 GCA_937891445.1 uncultured Phycisphaerales bacterium
CCAGCAGCAGGCGCAGGCCCAGGCCGCGCAGCAGCAACCCCCGGCCGGCGCCCCCGCCCCCGAAGAGTGGATCGGCTGATCAACGCACACGTTCGTGTGGAGTCTCTTCATGTGCCCCGCCGCGCCCGTCGCCCATATCGAGCTCGAGGCCAGGGCCCTCCTGGTTCGCCTGAACCAGATCCGGCCCTTCGCCCTCACGCTCCCGATGGTGATGGGCGCGGCGCCTTCGCAGGCGGCCTGGTCCGCCATCGAGAACTATCTCGCCACCAACCGCGCCCGCCTCCGCCGCGATTGCCAGCGCTTCATCCGCTGGCTCCGCGGCCCCGGACGCGCGGCGCCGCCGCACGATCTCCAGCGCCGGCTGGCCTTCCTGCGCCTGCTGGTGCTTTCGGGCATCAACCGGTTCGACATCTTCGCCGACGCCCTCGCGATGCGCAGCCAGCACGGCATCGGCCAGTGGCTCGGCGGCCTCGACATCGCCGCCGCCGACGCCCTCGAGTTCCCACCGGGCGTCCCGGTCGAAGCCCCGCCGATCGTCTGCTACCTCGACCGCGGCCACGGCGCCGCGATCCGCCGCGCCCGCACGCGCCTCCCCGGCGGCGGCGACAACCCCGCCGCCATCATCCAGGTCCCCTGGGAGCGCATGGTCGGCTCCGCCATCTCCGGCTCGCTCATTCACGAGGTCGGCCACCAGGCCGCCGCACTGCTGGAACTCGTCCCCGCCCTGCGCCTCCGCCTCGACGCGGTCGCCCGCCGCGGCGGCCCCGACCGCGTCGCCTGGGACTGCTTCCGCCGCTGGATCTCCGAGATCGTCGCCGACCTCTGGGCCGTCGCCCACCTCGGCATCGGCGCCACCGTCAGCCTCATCGGCGTCGTCTCCCTCCCGCGACCCTTCGTCTTCCGCACCTCCCTCGAGGATCCGCACCCATTCCCGTGGATCCGCGTTCTCATCAGCGCCGCCTTCGGCCGGCGCCTCTTTCCCCACTCCCAGTGGGACGACCTCGAGCGCCTCTGGGAGCGGCTCTACCCCCTCGGCGGCCTCGACCCCGTCCGCATGCGCCTCTACCTCACCATCCGCCGCACCATCCCCGCCTTCGTGGACCTGGTCTGCCGACACCGCCCGCGCCTGCTCTCTGGCCGCTCCCTCCTGGAAATCCTCCCCCTCGCCGACCGCCAGCCGCAGCGCCTCCGCGCGCTGTACTCGCAGTGGCGCCGGCGTGAGGACGGCATGGCCGCCGCCCGCCCCACCCTCGCCCTGGCCGTCATCGGCCAGGCCAAGTTCGACGGCCGCCTCTCCGCCGAGGACGAGTCACGCCTCATCGGGCGCCTGCTCCGCTACTGGGCGTACCGCGGATCCGTCGACACCGCGGCGATGTGCCTCGAGGCTCGCCGCAAGCAGCACGCCGTCGCCCGCGCCGTCTGAAACACGCCTCCAACCGGCACACCAAAGGAGTGCACCATGGCCGACCACGACTCGAAGATCAGATTCCAACTCCACGCCAGAAAGAACGGCATCACCAGCGGCACCGCCGACGTCAGCGACGTCGTCAAGACCATCACCGAGCACGTCGCCGGCTCCATGCCCGCCCTGACGACCAACGAGCGCTTCGCCCGCACCTTCCTCCACCGCTACAGCCCCGCGCTGGATCCCCAACTCGCCCTCTACGCCGTCATCACACGCTCCTCCGACCGCCTCGCCTTCAACCGCTACAACGAGTTCATGACCGAGGTCTTCGCGCTCGCCCGCGGCGGCGACGACATCGTCACCGCCGCGCGCAAGGCCGCCGGGTGGGACCCCGGCCGCCGCGTCGGCCTCTCGTCCTACACCGGCACCCGCGCCTACACCCTCGTCCGCGAGGCGACCGAGATCTTCCTCCAGTCCCAGTGCGGCGTCTGGCCCACCGACGGCCTGGGCAGCCCCGCCGATCCCGACGACCGCGCCGGCATGTTCCGCGGCCGCGAGCGCCGCTTCGGCAACGAGCAGTTCGAGCCCTCGTCCGCCGCCGAAGAGGCCGCCCGCCGCCTCGACCGCCAGCAGTCCGACTTCACCGACCGCAAACTCGAGGCCTTCTGGAACCAGTACGTCGAGAACGTCGAGGGCGGCATCACCGCCACCACGCCCTACATGGACCTCATCCTCCAGAAACTCCGCGGCGTCCCCATCACCACCAGCGAAGCCCCCGGCAACACCGCCGACCCCCACGCCATCCTCGAACTCAAACTCCGCAACCCGCCCCTGATCGAACTCATCTGGTCCTACTGGATGGAGCAGGGCATGCTCGTCCAGGGCATCAACGCCCTCGCCCTGCGCTTCCAGAACAAGCGCACCGCCGACACCGACGTCCTCGCCCGCTTCGACGTCGACCCCCTCCGCCCCCTCTCCAACCTCCTCTGGGGCTACATCCAGGACGAGCACAACCGCCTCACCCTCGCGCGCCGCTCCTACGAGTACGACCACCAGTACGGCCTGCGCCTCCACGGCCGCGCCGTCCCGCCGCTCCAGGCCGCCGACAGCCGCTCGCGCTTCCTCGAAGCCTTCCACAACCTCCTGCGCGAGTGCGCACGCTACTACCGCGCCATCACCAACACCTTCATCGTCCCCGACACCTACCCCGCCCTCAACGCCCTCCGCGAACTCCAGATCATCCTCAGCGAGGGCATGCACAACCAGTACGGCGACCTCCCCTCCACCGCGCGCGCCGAGATGATGGTCCAGCAGTGGATCCTCTCGCGCCCCGAGATGCTCCAGTTCGTCGGCCAGCGCACGATGGTCCCCCACCCCGAGCCCTGGATCGGCTACGTGGACACCATCCGCCAACTCCACGGCTGGGGCGACGGCACCTGCCGCCACTTCCGCGACCTGGCCATCTGCGGCGAGCGCATCCTCCTGGCCGTCCGCTTCGGCAACTGGGCCGAGAACCAGAGCGACGCCGCCGCGGCCCTCTTCATGTCCTACTTCCGCGAGGACGTCCAGACCTACATCCACGCCTACCGCGCCGTCACCGGCGTTGACCTCTCCCTCGAGGACATCCACGCCCGAGACCCGCGCCTCATCGTCACCCAGCCCTCCGACCTGCTCCTGCGCCGCCTCCCGCCGCGCACCGCCCCCGCCGCCGCGCTCAACGGCCACCCCGCGGCGCTCAACGGCCAGGCGGCGCCACTCCCCCCCGCGGCGATCTCCCCCGCCGCGCCGCTGCACTGAAGCGCCCCGGCGCCTCCCCTCCCCCCGCGCGGGCCACCGCCCGCGCCGGGGCTTCACGCCACAGGAGATCACCCATGTCCACCATCGCCGCCCGCCCGCCGGTGACCCAGCCCTACGCCGCGCCCCCCGTCCAGCCCGAGATCATCGGGACCGACAACCGCATCCACACCACCGACACCACCCC
>CALAFV010000017.1 GCA_937891445.1 uncultured Phycisphaerales bacterium
GGTGGCGCCGCAGTTGTACGAGCCGATCATCGCGAACATCGGGGCCTCGGGCCTGCTGACGGAGGGGAAGCGCTGGTGCGCGATCGACCCGGCCGCGTCGAGTTGGCAGCGGATCATCGTCGAGAAGCCCTTCGGGACGGACCTGCAATCGGCGGTGCTGCTCAACAAGGCGCTGGGGCGCGTCTTCGACGAGGAAGACATCTTCCGCATCGACCACTACCTCGGGAAGGAACTGGTCCAGAACATCCTCGTGATGCGGTTCGCGAACACGATCTTCGAGCCGATCTGGAACCGGTCGTACATCGATCACGTGCAGGTGACGGCGGTGGAGAAGGTGGGGGTGGGGTCGCGGGCGGCGAACTTCTACGACCAGGCGGGGGCGCTGCGGGACATGATCCAGTCGCACCTGCTGCAGATTCTGGCGCTGATCGCGATCGAGCCGCCGTCGCGGTTCGAGGCGGGGGCGATCATGCGCGAGAAGATCAAACTCTTCGGCGCGGCGAAGATCGCGCGGCCGGAGGACGTGCCGCGGCTGGGCGTGCTGGGACGCTACGGCCCCGATCCGGTCACCGGCGAGCCGGGGTACGCGGAGGAGAAGGGCGTGGACCCCGCGCGGCGGACGGAGACGTTCGCGGCGATCCGGCTGGACTTCGACAACTGGCGGTGGGCGGGCGTGCCGTTCTTCCTGCGGTCGGGAAAGAAGTGCGCGGCGAAACTGACCGAGGTGGTGATCCAGTTCAAGCGACCCCCGACGGACCCGTTCGTCGCGATCAACGGCGAGGCCGCCGGCGGCGGGGCCGCTTCGGAGTCGCTGCGGATGCCGAACCGGCTCATCATCGGGATCGCGCCCCACGAGGGGATCTCCCTGCGGCTGGAGGCCAAACGCCCCGGGGCGGGCCTGCACATCGACTCCGCCGAGTTGAATCTGGATTACCTCGAGCGATTCGGGGGCGAAACCCAGGAGGCGTACGGGCCGCTCATCCTCGACGCGATGCGCGGCGACCGCACGCTGTACAAACACCGCGACGAGGTCGAGTCAGGATGGGCAATCTGCCAGCCCTTCCTCGACTCCGCGGCCCTGCGCGACGCGCTGGCGACGTACACCCCCGGCGGGTGGGGGCCGGCGGAGGCGGACGAACTGATCGCGCGGGGTACGCCGCCGGGTGAGCCGCCGCGGCGGTGGCACAACGCCGAACGCTGATCGCGTTTGAGATCGGGTGTGTCCGCACTTCGGACGGGTTCTCCCGTCGCGAGGCGGCGGCTATCGTGGTCCCCTGTCGGGTGGGGAGGGACGGGCAGGCGGGGGGTTGGAGAATCTGTGATGCTCGCATGCGTTCCTGCGTCCGTTGGTTCCCTCGCCGCCGCGCTTGCCGCCCTGGGGGCGGGCGAGCCGCGGATTCTCATCGCCGATCGCACCAGCGACGTGATCTGGGCGGTCCACGACGCCGACGGCGACGGGACGATCAGCGCGGCGGAAGTGCGGCCGTGGTTCGACGCCTCCAACGCGGCGGGGACGCTCAACACCTCGAGCGCGGCGTCGATCGCGGCGCACCGCACCGGCCGCGTCGCCGTGGCGGACAGCGACTCGGCGCGGCGGAACATTTATCTGTTCCGCGACGTGAACGGGGACGGCGATGCGCTGGACAAGGGGGAGTCGTCCATCGCCGCGACGCCGGCCAACTTCGCCGGCGTGCTCTTCACCGGGCCGACGGGGATCGCCTTCGACGCCGCGGGGCGGCTGATCGTTTCCAACTCCGCGACCAGCGGGGGCGCCGATGCGATCTACAGGCTGGTGGACCTCGATCTGGACGGGCGCTTCGAGGGGGAGAACGAGATCGTCGAAATCGTGGGGGTTCCGGCGTTCGGCGCGATAAGCACGACGGCGTGGAACCCGTCGCAGGTGGTGGTCATCGGCGAGGAGGGGTACATGCGCAACTCCACCGCCGGGGTCACCGCGGGCGTCTACCGCTTCCGCGACCTGGACAACAACGGGCGGGCCGACGATCCGGGTGAGTTCATGCCGTTCTGGGCGAACAGCGGCGAGAACCTCTCCGGCGTGCTTCCGACGGCCGGCACGACGCTGGAGGCCGATGCCGCGCGGCCCGGGTCGCTCTACGCGATCATTCTGGTCAGCGGCGCCGACCGGCTCGTGCGGCTTACGGATGTGAACGGCAACGGGGACGCTCACCAGCCCGGCGAAGCGCTGATCGTGTACGAGAACGCGGCGAGCGGGTTTACGCCCGTGAGCATTCTGAGCCTGCGCGACGGGCGCGTGATCCTCGCCGACAACGGCGGCGACCGGCTCATCATGCTCCGCGACCTCGACGGCGACAGCCTGTTCATCAGCGAGGGCGAGGCGACGGTGCTGTTCGACAACGCCGTCACCCCGATCGTGGGGGCCGTGCAGCAGATCGAACTGCTCCCCTGTCAGGGGGACTGGGACCTGGACCTGACGGTCAACTCCAGCGACATCTCCGCGTTCCTGACGGACTGGCTCGCGGCGGTGACCGCGGGCACGATCGAGGCGGACGTCACCGCCGACGGGGTGACGAACTCCGCGGACATCTCCGCATTTCTGACGGCGTGGCTGGCCGGCGTGACGGGCGGGTGCTGACCCCCGGCTCCCGTTTTGACCCGCGGCTGTGGTTCCCTCTTTTGTTGGAAGGGTGAATCGGGTATTCTGGGACCTGGTTCCTTTCTCGGGAGATCTGCCATGCGCACACTCAGCACCGTCGTGGGACTGGCGGCCGCGGTGGTCGTCGCCGGTCCGGCTTTGGCCCAGCAGTCGGTCACGGTGGACCTTGCGGGGGTGGAAGTCCGCCACGGTAGGGATCAGGCGCGCAGCAGCGTCCCCGGGACGCTCGCCCCGGCGGCGCGGTACCGCTACGAGATCAGCGGCACCGTCCGCGGTCAGCCCGCCCTCTCTGCCCTGTGGTTCCTCTTCAACGAACCGGTTCCGCTCGAGGAGGCCCTGGAAAGCCTGGTGGATGGGTCGTCGGCGTTCCTCACCGGTGTGGTGGCCAATCCGGACCTCGAACACCCGTTTACCCTGACGGACGAGGAGGTCTCCGGCTCGCAGATGATCGGCTCGACCAATGCCGTCTTCAGCGCGACGATCAGCGCCGGGATCGACGCCTCTGACGTGGCGTTCTTCTCGATCTCGGACGTCACGATTACCCCCAGCGCCATCGGGTACCTGCAGTTCGTCAGCGGCTCGGTGGTGATCACGCGGATCCCCTGCCCCGCCAACTTCGACGAAGGGGGCGTGCCGGGGAGCGTCACCTCCAGCGACATCTCCGCGTTCCTCACGGCGTGGCTGGCCGACCTGAACAGCGGTGGGCGCGAGACGGACTACAACCTGGACGGGGTCGTCAACTCCGCCGACATCTCCGCGTTCCTGACGGACTGGCTCGCCACGGTGACCAACGGGTGCCCGGAGTAAAAGGCTCCGGCCAGCCCCTCGCGGCTGGGGCGTCCGAGAACGGCCGTTCGTTGGCCGGCTGGGGAAGTGGAGGTATCTTGAGAGCGAGGCCCCTGTTCAGGGGCCGAAAGTCGCACCGCCCCTTGACGGGCTGAGGTGGTCCACATGTGTGAGACTCGGTTTCCGTTCGCGCGGGCTCTGGTCGGCGCCGGTGTCGCCGCGTGCCTGCTTCCCGCTGTTTCCGCCACCGCCCAGGTTGCCCGATCCGACCTCGAGATCCCGGTGACGATCGACCGGGTGCCGAGGCTGGTGGTGACCCTGTCGGGGAAGGTGCTTCTGGACGAGACGCGGCCGGACGGTCCCAGGCAGCCGGCCGAGCCCGCTCCGCGCGGGCCGGGGTGCCCGGTTGTCGTCAGCACGCACACCGATGCGAACTTCGGCGGCGGCTCGTTCATCGTCCAGGCCGGCTTCGCCGAGAACGAGATGCTGGCGGCCTCCTACGTGCTGTCTCCCTCGACGTTCCCGGTGAAGTTCGAGTCCGCGGAGGCGATCTTCGCGACCAGCAACGCGACGGTCCCGACGACGACCCAGTGGTCGATCCTTCTCTTCGACGGCCCGCCGAACAGCGGGATGCTGCTGTATGAGGAGAGTTCGCTCGAGGGCATCCTCCCGCCGATCCAACTGGGACCGGGGACCAACGCGGTGGTCGTCCAGGTGGTGATCGACCCGAGCGATCCCGAGCAGGTCTTCTTCTTCAACACCGGGGGCACCAACACGATCAGCGTCGCCTTCCGCGTTGACGATCACAACAACGGGCCGGCCAACCCGTGCTTCGCCTCACCGCCGACGTCCAGCAACGCGTTCCCGGTGACGGACGTTTCGGGCCTGGCGTCGCCGGCGGGGAACTGGCTCTACGGGCTCAACTGCGGCATCTTCGGGTGCCCCCCCAACGGCGGGTGGGCGAGCTTCCATTTCCTCTCGGCGGCGTGCCGGCCCAGCGGCGACTGGGTGATGCGGATGACCTGGTCCCCGGTGAACTGTGAGCCGGCGGCCGGGGCCTGCTGTCTGCCCAACGGCATGTGCGAGGTGCGTCCGGCGAGCCAGTGCCAGCCCGGCCAGGGGGTGTATCAGGGCGACGGGACGACCTGCGAGGGGGTCAACTGCCCGCCGCCGACCGGGGCGTGCTGCTTCGCGAGCGGGTTCTGCCTCGTTCTGACGGAGGCCGACTGCATCGGGGGCGGCGGGCAATGGGCCGGGGCGGGGACGGCCTGCGGTCCGAACAGCAGTTGCCCGACCGGGGCCTGCTGCCTCCCCAGCGGACAGTGCGAGGTGGTCACGGCCGGCGAGTGCGCCGCCGCGGGCGGGGTGTTCCGCGGGGTGGGTGTGGCGTGCTCGGGGGCGAACTGCCCGCAGCCCAGCGGGGCGTGCTGCCTGCCCAACGGCTTCTGCCTCGTGCTGACCGAGGCGGATTGCGCGGGAATTCCCGGGGTGTGGCGCGGCGCCGGGACGGCCTGCGACGCCAGCATCTGTGAGGAGGAGGAAGGCTGCCCCGTCGACTGGAACGCGGACGAGATGGTCAACTCTTCGGACATCTCGGCGTTCCTCGCCGGCTGGCTGGACAGCCTCCAGAACGGCACGCTGGACGCCGACTTCAACCAGGACCAGACGGTGAACTCCTCGGACATTTCCGCGTTCCTGACGGAGTGGCTCAACGCCGTCCAGAACGGGTGCTGAGGCCGCAACCGGGCCGGACCGGGTGGGTTGAACAAAGACCTCCGCTGCGGCTCCCGGCCAAGGCACGAACGCGGGCGGACCCCGGGTTTTCCTGTGGGAGATGGAATCCTCTTGACGAAATCGGGTTCTGAGAGAAACTAGGAATCCGCCTTTTGTGATCTCTTTGCCTCCCCGGTTTCGGGGGTGGCAGTGTCTCAAGACCGTTCTGGTCCCCCATCCGAAGGAGTCGAAATGTCACGTCGCGCACGCTCACTTCTCTGCCTTGCTGGCCTTGCCCTCGCTGCCACGTCGCCGGCGCTGGGGGACGGCCCTGACGTCATCGTCGGCGACCTGCCCAACGTCCAATACTGGGGCGTCGTCGCCGGCCCCCTCCCGGGCACTTCGGACGACATCGTGGCGTACTCGATCGGGACGACTTCGTGCAACATCGGGACCCAGCAACTCAGTTGGATCGAGACGACCAACCGGCACCCGGTGATCGCGCAGAACCTGTACCGCCTGAAGAACGGCCGCTTCGAGCAGATCGGCATGTCGTGGCTCAAGCACGGCTTCTGCGCCCTGCAGGAGACGGTCTGCTCCAGCACGCCCGGGTACCCGCCGTGCTCGCCGGCCGGCTTTGCCTGTGAGAACCGGCTGGGCGTCGGCTGCTCCGACCCGTACTCGTCGGCCCTGAACGGCACGCAGTCGCGGCTGGGCCCGCGCTCGCACGTCAACGCGTTCACGGGCGAGTTCCCGTACCCGTTCCAGAACCCGGGCCCCGGTTTCGTGACCCCGCCGCCGGCGTCGGGGGTGATCGCCCGCCGGCTCCAGGTGGCGGTTGACGACGTGACGCCCTCGCTGAACCAGGGCGCGACCTACTTCGTCGAGGGGCAGTACGTGGCCCTGGATGACGCCAGCGCGGGGAACGGGAACAACAACACGTCGTACCGCCGCGTCCAGTTCAACAGCGTGAGCCAGGCCGTCATGGTCGGCCCGACGCAGCGGCAGAAGCCGGCGATCCAGGGGTGGAAGGAGTTCGACAGCGGCGTGACGCTGGCGATCCTGGACGTTCCGGGCGAGGGCCGCTTCTACCTCGCCGGCAAGGCGATCGACAACGGCGACGGCACGTGGACGTACAACTACGCCCTGTACAACATGAACTCGCACGCGTCGGCCGGGAGCATCACGTTCGAACTCGGCTGCGGCGCGACGGTGCTGGAGCAGGGCTTCAGCGCTCCGAAGTACCACTCGGGCGAGGTCTACAGCAACGCGCCGTGGGTCGCCACTGAGGCGGCCGCGGGGTCGGTGACCTTCGCGACCGAGTCCGAGTCGCAGAACCCCAACGCCAACGCCGTGCGCTGGGGCACGACCTACACGTTCTGGCTCAAGACCGACAGCCCGCCCGCCACGGGGAACGTGACGGTCGGCCTGTGGCGCAACCCGGGCGGCACGCTCAGTGCGAGCGGCTTCCCGGTTCCGGGCGCCGTCTGCCGCGCGGACTGGAGCGGCGACGGCGGCGTGAACTCCGCCGACATCTCCGCGTACCTCACCGACTGGCTGGAGAGCGTGCAGGTTGGCAACGACGCCGCGGACTACAACTGCGACGCCACGGTCAACTCCAGCGACATCTCCGCGTTCCTGACCAGTTGGCTCAACGCCGTCAACGGCACGGGCTGCTGAACCATCGCGGGGCCCCGGCCCCGAGCCCGATCGATCCTTCGGAGGCCCGCGCCCGACGGCGCGGGCCTCTTTTCGTTGTACGCCTTGGGATGCCGGGCGGGGCG
>CALAFV010000018.1 GCA_937891445.1 uncultured Phycisphaerales bacterium
CCAGATCTCGCCCGGCCGCCCTGAGCGGGTGGGGAACCTGTCGGCAGGGGTGGAGGAGCCAGCCCCGCCCGCCCGTCCGACCCCACCGCCGCAACCACAACACCTTGCGCGGCGGACGGTTGGGCTGTGAAGCGGTGTTGATCCCCGCGGCCGCCCCCGGTAGCGTGTCCCGCGGGCGGAGCGGCGGGACGGAGGGGTGGTCGTGCGGCCCGCACAACCGGGCCGCCGGGGACACGGGGCGGGGGAGTGACGGACGGAGTACGGCAATGCCCCACTCGCGGCCTCGCGCAGGCCTGGTCTTGCTTTCCATGGCCGCCCTCGCGGGATCGGCGCTCCTCGGCGCCTGCGGCGGCTCCAAGCCCGAGATCAAATCGGTCGCCCCCGTTGTCCGCGAGATCCCCGAGCCGCTGCGCGGCACGATCGGCGCCGAGGCCACGATCCGCGGCGTCGAGCCGCAACTGGTCTCCGGCCTCGGGCTGGTCGTCGGCCTCAACGGCACCGGCGGCGGCGAACTCCCGCCGCAGATCCAGGCGACGATGGAGCGCGAACTCGCCCGCGGCGGCATCGGCAAGGGCGGCCCGCTCGACGTCGGCCCGCTCGCCGGCATGACGCCGCGCCAGGTCCTGCGCGACCCCAACGTTGCCGTCGTCATCGTCGAGGCGGCCGTCTCGCCGGGCGCGCCGGCGGGGATGACCTTCGACGTGCGTGTCCGCGCGCTCCCCGGCTCGAGCGTGACGAGCCTCGAAGGCGGCATCCTCTGGACGACCCCGCTGACCCTCGGTCCCGTGCGCCCCTTCGGCGGCCACGCCACCCGCCGCATCGCCGAGGCCCACGGCCCGATCTTCATCAACCCCTTCGTCGAGCCCGGAGCCGCCTCGTCGGGCGATACGGTGAACCGCACCGTCGGCCGCATCCTCGGCGGCGGCAGGATCGTCGAGCCCCTCGAACTGCTGCTCGTCCTCGACAACCCGTCCCACACGCGGGCGGCGGCGATGACCAGCGCCATCAACTACCGCTTCCCGCCCGGCCCCGGCGACGAAGGCCCCACCGCCCGCGGGCGCGACGGCGGCAGCATCCGCGTCCGCGTCCCCAAGGCGTACACGGACAACATCGGCGACTTCCTCGAACTGGTCCGCTGCCTGCGCATCGACCAGTCCTTCCCGCAGGAGCACGCGCGCCGGTACGTCGAGGCCCTCAAGACCTACCCCGGCCTCGCGGACGACCTGTCGTGGTGCCTGGAGGCGATCGGCAAGCCGGCCGTCCCGTTCCTGTCGTCGATGTACGACTACCCGGAACTCGCCCCGAGGCTGGCCGCCCTGCGCGCCGGCGCCAAACTCGGCGACATGCGCGCCGTGCCGCACCTGGTGGACCTCGCCCGCACGGCCCCCGCGTCGATCCGGGCGGATGCGATCACGCTCCTGGGCGGCATGCCGACCAACCCGCAGATCAACTTCGCCCTGCGCGAACTGGTGGACTCCGACGAACTGGAAGTCCGCGTCGCGGCATACGAGGCCCTGCGCGAGCGAGCCGACCCGGTCCTGCGGTCCATCCCGATCGGCCCAGTCGCGCAGCCGAACTTCATCCTCGACCTGGTCCCCTCGAAGAACCCGCTGATCTACGTCTCGCAGGAGCGCGAGCCGCGGATCGTCCTCTTCGGCCCCTTCGACGCCAAGCGGCCGGCGACCGCCGGGCGCGGACTGGCGATGCCGCTGCGCCGCCCATCGCTGGTCGTCACATGGTCCGACCGGCTCATGATCGCCGCGGATGAGGAGCCCGAGGGAAGCCCCACGGCCGAGAAGGTCCGCATCTACTACCGCGACCACCGCGGCGGAAAGGCCATCACCCAGGCCGTGCCGGACGACCTCGTGCGCCTGATCGAGTTCCTCGGCCACAAGCCCACGCCCGAGGACCCCGCGCCGGGGCTGGGGCTGACGTACTCCCAGGTCGTCGGGGCCCTGTACGCGATCCAGCAGCAGGGCGCTGTCGCGGCCACCTGCGCCCCCGGCTCCGACCGCCTGATGGCGCGCCTCCTGCGAGCCGCCAGCGAGACGGCCCTGGCCGACCGGCCCGAGTCGTCGGACGAGCCCGGCGACCCGATCGTCTTCCGGCCCGATGCGCCCAACGAAGTCGGCCCGGGGGCGGGAACCCAGGGGACCGGCGAGAAGCCGTCGATGGTCGTGCCGCTCAACACCCCCAGCGGCGCGGCGGAGCAGCCGCGACGGCGCGGCGGCGCCGGGTCGCCCGGGGATCGCCCGGAGTCCACCGAGGGGGACGACCAGCGCGAACGTTGAGCGCCTGCTACATTGTGAGCCCGGGGAGGTGGGGGCTCCGATGAGTTGCTCGGCGGATCACCGAGGCGGGGCCGCGCGGGCGGGGTGAGGATCGGGGGCGGGGGAGTTCGTGGAGCGGCCGGGTGTTCCGTTTGCGGCCGCGGGGTGCACGGAGGTGCACCTGGGACAAGTCTCCGCTACCGGCCCTCTGTTCTGGGGGCGGGGACGAGCAACACGGAGGTTGCCGCGTCAATGCGCCTCGCCAAACTCACGCTCAACGGCTTCAAGAGCTTCGCCGACCGCACCGAGTTCACCTTCTCCGAACCGGTGACCGCGATCGTCGGCCCCAACGGCTGCGGCAAGAGCAACGTCGTTGACGCGATCAAGTGGGTCCTCGGCGAGCGCTCCAGCAAGAGCCTCCGCGGCACGGAGATGATCGACGTCATCTTCGCCGGCTCCGCCGGGCGCAAGCCCATGGGCATGGCGAGCGTCACGCTGACGTTCGAGAACCCAGTGATCGAAGAAGCCTCGCCTGGCGGCGAGGCACCCAAGGCCGACACACCGCCGGCCGAAGCGTCCGAACCGGCCGTCCCCACGGATGCGGCCAGCCCCGCGCCCGAGGCCCCTGCCACCGACGACGGCGACACCGAGATCGTCGTGGACCGCGCCCGGGCCGCCGCCGGCGGTCGCCGCCGCGGCCTCCCCATCGACACCGACATCGTCGAGGTCGAGCGCCGCCTCTACCGCGACGGCACGAGCCAGTACCTCATCAACGGCAAGCGCTGCCGCCTGCGCGACATCCGCGAACTCTTCCTCGACACCGGCATCGGCGCCGACGCCTATTCGATCATCGAGCAGGGCAAGGTCGACGCGATGCTCCTGGCCTCGCCGACCGAGCGCCGCACGATCTTCGAGGAAGCCGCGGGCGTCGCCAAGTACAAGCAGCGCCGCATCGAGGCCCAGCGCAAACTCGAGAAGGCCGACGCCAACCTCATCGGCCTGCGCGAGCAACTCGCCAACACCGAGCGTCGCCTCCGCATGGTCAAGGGCCAGGCGGCCAAGGCGCGGCAGTTCAAGATCCTCGACGAGGAACTCCGCGCCCTCAAGGCCGCGCTGATGTTCGACGCCTACGACGACCTGCGCCGCCGCCTCGAAGGGCTCACCAGCAGCCTCGCGGGCCTCGAAGGCACGCGCGCCGAGGCCGCCCGCCTCGTCGCCGAACTCGAGCACACCAGGCAGGAGGCGGAACTCCGCCGCTCCGAACTCGCCGCCGCGCAACGCAAGGCCGAGTCCGAACTCCAGTCCGCCCTGCACGCCGAGAAGGTCGGCGCCCAGCGCCGCGAGATGACCGAGCGCGCCCTGGCCGAAGCCCGCACGCAGATCGCCGCCGAGGAGCGCCAACTCGCCGAGGCCGAGGCCCAGGTCGCCGAACTCGCGGCTTCCGTCGAGGAGCACGCCCAGCAGGTCGCCGCCCTCTCCGAGAAGGTCACCGAGGCCGAGGCCCACCTCCAGGCCCTCGGCAACGACCGCACCGCCGCTCAGGAGCGCCTGAACGCCCTCCGCGCCGCCCAGTCCGAGCGCCGCGCCACCGCCGCGCGAATCGACCGCGAGCGAGCCGGCCTGATGGCCGCCGTCGAGAGCGAGCGCCGCCGCGCCGCCGCCCTCCACGAGCAGATGGAGAAACTCGCGGCCAAGGCCGCGGCCAGCGCCTCGCAGGTCCAGTCGCTCGAACCCCAGCGTGCCGAACTCGCCGCCGCCGCGCAGGCCGCCGCCGAGGCCGTCGCCGCCCTGGAGGCCGAACTCGCCCAGACCGAGGGCGTCTCCCAGCGCCTCTCCGCCGACCGGCGCGAACGCTCCGAGGCCGTCGCCAAAACGCAGCAGGCGTACCTCAAGGCCGACAGCCGCCGCCAGACCCTCCGCGAGATGGTCGAGGGCCACACAGGGCTGGGTGAGGCCGTCCGCTCCGTCCTCGACCGCCGCGCCCGCGGCGAAGGCTTCGCCACCATCCGCGGCGTCCTGGCCGACATGATCGAGGCCGACGCCGACTACGCCGCCGCCGTCGAGGCCGCCCTCGGCCCGGACCTTCAGGCCCTCGTCGTCGAGACGATGGCCGACCTCCCCTCGGCGGCCGAACTGGCGACCCTCCCCGGCCGCGTCACGTTCGTCGCTCTTGCCCAGGAGTTCGGCGCCCGCCCCCCCGCCGGCGGCGCCGAACTCGAACTCGTCGCCCGCTCCGGCGGCCGCATCGTCCCGCTGCTGGATGTCGTCCGCGCCCGGCCGCAGGCCGGCGAACTCGGCGCCCTGCTCGGCCGCCTCCTGGGCCGCACCTACCTCGTCACCGACACCGACGCCGCGACGCTCCTCGCCGCCGGCCCCCTCGCCGGCGCTCGCTTTGTCACACGCGACGGCGTCGTCGTCGAGGCCGACGGCCGCATCCTCGCCGGCCCGATGTCCCCCGCCGACGAGGGCGCCGGCGTCCTCCAGCGCCGCAGTGAACTCGACGCCCTCGAAGCCGAGGCCGCGGCCCTCAAGGCCGAACTTGCGGCCCAGCAGTCCGCACTCGAATCCGTGGACGCCGAGGCCGCCCGCTTCGCCGCCCGCACCGGCGAACTCCGCGCCGCCCTCACCGCCGCCCAGCGCCGCCAGATCGACGCCGAGAGCGCCCTGGAGCGTGCCAACGCCGAACTCGCCCGCCTCGAACGTGAGCGCAGCGGCCTCGCCGAGGAGATCACCCAACTCACCGGCCGCCGCGAGGCCATGGAGCGCGAGCAGGCCTCCCTCCGCGAGCGTGCCGAAAAACTCGGCCGCCTCTACGACGAGCAGGCCCAAGCCGCCGACGCCGCGGAAGAGGAGATCCGCGCCGCCCAGGCCGAGGTGGACGCCGCCGCCGAGCGGCTCACCGCCGCGAAGGTCGAGGCCGGCCGCGCCGCCGAACAACTCGCCGCCGCCCGCCGCGAGAAGAGCCGCCTGGAGATGCTCGGCGACGAGGCCCGCCGCCGCGTCCGCCGCCTTCAGGAAGCCCTCGAAGGCCGCCGCAGCGGCATCGCGCAGCACGAGGCCACCATCGCCGAGGCGATCGCCTCGATCGAGGCCGCCCAGCAGGCCGCCGCCGCCGCCCGCGAGGCCCTCGACGCCGTCACCGCCCAACTCGCCGAAGCGAACACCCAGACCACGGAACTGGGCGAGCGTCTGAACGCCGCCCGCCAGCACGCCGGCGCCGTCGAGCGCGACTGGCACAGCCTCGAGGTCGCCCGCCGCGAGGTCGAGGTCAAGCGCGAGAACCTCGAGCAGCGAGCCGTCGAGGAACTCTCGATCGATCTCCCCGCCGAGTACCCCGACTACCGCGCCATGATCGACGACGGCGGCGTCACCCGCATCGACCCCGCCGCCGGCCAGGCCCAGATGGACGACCTCCGCGCCCAGATCCGCAAACTCGGCAACGTCAACCTCGACGCCATCGAGGAAGAATCCCAACTCGAGGCCCGCAACGACGAACTCATCCGCCAGGTCGCCGACATCGACGCGGCCCGCGCCAAACTCGCCGAACTCATTGAGACCCTCAACGTCGCCAGCGAGAAGCGCTTCCGCGAGACCTTCGAGGCCATCCAGAAGAACTTCGCCGGCCCCGACGGCATGTTCCGCCAACTCTTCGGCGGCGGCAAGGCCGAACTCCGCCTCATGCCGATCGTCAAGGAAGGCCCCGACGGCCAGAAGATCGAGACCGACGAGATCGACTGGCTCGAATCCGGCGTCGAGGTCATCGCCAAGCCCCCGGGCAAGGAGCCGCGCAGCATCAACCAACTCTCCGGCGGCGAGAAGACCATGACCGCCGTCGCCCTGCTCCTGGCGATCTTCCGCTCCAAGCCCTCGTGCTTCTGCGTGCTCGACGAGGTCGATGCCGCGCTGGACGAGTCGAACGTCGAGCGGTTCTGCAACGTCATCCGCCGCTTCCTCGACCAGTCGCACTTCATCGTCATCACGCACCACAAGCGCACCATGCAGGCCGCCGACGAGCTCTACGGCGTCACGATGCAGGAGCGTGGCGTCAGCAAGCGCGTCGCCGTCAAACTCGACGACGTCCCGTCCCGTGCGGCGGACAACAACGGCAGGCGGGCCGCTCCCCCCCAGCCCCGCCCCGCCCCGCCCGAACCGGTCGCCGTCGCCGCCGAGCCGGAGTCCAACGGCCACGCCGACAGCGGCTCAACCCCGCCGCGCCCCAGCGGCCTCCTCCGCCGCGCTCTGGCCGGCATGCGTGAGAACGGCGACCGCGAGGCGGCCAAGAGCGGCCAGGGCCACTGAGCCGTTGCGTCTTTGAGCCACGGATAAACGCAGACAAGCACAGATCAGAGGGCTCGCCCGAGGTGGCCTCGGACACCCAGCCTTCAATCGCCCCAATCTGCGTTCATCTGCGTTGATCTGCGGCTCAAAGGCAGCAGCGGCCCTAAGCCCACTCATCCTCATCATCGTCGAACTCGAACGTCGGCCGCGCCAGCCGCGCCGGCCGCCGCATCGCGATATTGACGATCAGCCCCGTCATGATCCATACGGTCAGCATCGAACTGCCGCCGTAACTGATGAACGGCAGCGTCAGCCCGATGATCGGCAGCACGCCCACGTTCATCCCGACGTTGATGAACAACTGCGCCGCCACGATCGCCGCGCACCCCACCGCCACCAGTCTCCCGAACGGGTCCTTGCACGCCGCCGCCGTCCCCAGCGCCCCCGCGATCCACATCGCGTACAACCCCAGCGTCGCCACCGCCCCCAGCAGCCCGAAGCGCAGCACCACCACCGAGAAGATCATGTCGTTATGCCGCTCCGGCAGCCGGTTGTAGCGCACCAGCGACCGCGCCTTCTCCTGCGGGTTGCCCGTCAACCCTCCCGCCCCCACGAGTGTGCGCGCCGTCAGCGACTGGTAGTTGATGTCGTCGGCCCCCTCGTCCGATCCTTGCACCATGTGCAGCAGCCCGATGATCCGCTGCTTCTGGTGCGGCTTGAGCAGCGGGTACGCCGCCGGCGCGGCGCACATCGCGATCAGCACGATCGCCACCAGGTGCCGCAGCCTCGCCCCTGCCGCCACCAGCATCGCGAACACCGTCGGGATGAAAAGCGTCGCGCTCCCCAGATCCGGCTGGAGCATGATCAGCCCGACCGGCACGAACGTGATCAGCCCGATCGGGATCAGCCCCAGGAACGTGCGGTGGTTCTTCCGGTAGCGGAGGTAGTCCGCCACCACCATGATGAACGCGATCTTGGCAACTTCGGTCGGCTGGAAGACGATCGGCCCGAGGTTGATCCACGCCCTCGCCCCGTTCCGCGGCCGGACGATCCAGTGCGGCACCATCGGGATCAGCAGAAAGATCAGCAGCCCCAGACACACCCACATCGCCGGCCACGCGATGAACCTTACCAGCCGGTAGTGCGGCGCCACGACCGCCGCCGCCGCCGCGATCCCCACGACCACGAAGATGATCTGCTTGAGCACCAGCCCGGCGGGCGTGATCGGCAGCAGCGATCCCTCCGCCGGCCGCGGCGCCGCCGCCAGGTCGATCGCGTACACCCCCAGCAGCGACAGCGCCAGCGCCGCCGCCGCGCTGAGCCACCCCACGTGCCGCAACGTGAGGTCGCGCCCGACCACAATGTCCAGCCACTCGCGCATCACGCCGACGGCCCCGCATCGCCGCGGCCGTCACCGCGCGGCGTCCCCGCCACGCCGCCCTCCGACCCCGGCGCGGCCCCCGGCAGGTACCCCTCCGCGATCAGCGCGTGGATCACCTGGTTCGCGATCGGCCCCGCCACGCGCCCGCCCGACCCGCCGTACTCCACCACCACCGCGATCGCGTACCGCGGCCGCGCCTCCGACGACGGCCCGCACAGCACCACCGTCCACGAGTGGTCGCCGTCGCGCTCCACGACGTTGCCCTGCCCATCCTTGCCGACGAGTTTCGAGGCATCCGCCGTCCCCGTCTTGCCCCAGACGGTGATCCCCTTCACGTTGAACGTCGGCTCGTCGATCGTCCGGTCGGGGTTCGTCGGATCGGCCACGGTAATGTGGTGCCCTGTGCCGCGCCGGTCCGACACCGACCCGCGCAGCCCCTCCAGCGCCTCCGCGACCGCCGCCGGGTTGAGCCCCAGGTCGTGCTCCCGCTGCGG
Organism: uncultured Phycisphaerales bacterium; assembly: GCA_937891445.1. Lineage (GTDB taxonomy): Bacteria > Planctomycetota > Phycisphaerae > Phycisphaerales > UBA1924 > CALAFV01. The sequence continues at coordinate 8,424 of CALAFV010000018.1, forward strand.
CTCGTCCAGCCGCAGCCGCGGCACGATCCGCAGCCCCATGCGCGCCAGCGTCGCGTACGCGTCCGCCGCGTGCAG
>CALAFV010000019.1 GCA_937891445.1 uncultured Phycisphaerales bacterium
CGGTTGCCGACGGGGTCGCCGCCGCCGATGACCGACAGCGGCTTGTTGACGCCCGCGCGGACGATGTCGCCGCCGATGCCGACGCGGGCCGAGCCGCTCTCGAGTTCACCGATCAGTTCGGCGATGGGCCGTGCGCGGCCGCGGCCGCCGTTTCTCCCCTCCGCCTCGGGGTCGTACCACGAGTTGTAGAGTTGGAGGAAGATCCACTGCGTCCACTTGTAGTACGCGGGATCGATCGTCGCGACCTCGCGCGACCAGTCGTAGCAGAAGCCGAAGCGCTGGAGTTGGCGGCGGAAGGTGTCGATCGCCTTGGCGGTGGTGGTCGCCGGGTGGATGTTGGTCTGGATCGCGTACTGCTCGGCGGGGAGGCCGAAGGCGTCCCACCCCATCGGGTGCAGGACGTTGTGGCCGGTCATCCGCTTGTAGCGGGAGACGATGTCGGTGGCGGTGTACCCCTCGGGGTGGCCGACGTGCAGGCCGGCGCCGGAGGGGTAGGGGAACATGTCCAGGCAGTAGAACTTGGGACGCGCCCCGTCGAACCCCGGCTCGCCGGGGTTGGGGGCGCGGAAGACGCCCCGCTCGAGCCACTCGCGCTGCCAGCGCTGCTCGATCTCACCGGCCATGGCCGCGGTGTAGCGGTGGGGCGGGATGTCGGGCTCGGACTTGTGGGCGCTTGGGGCGGTGGACATGGCTGGGGACTCTAGGGGGTCATGGCCCGGCGCGGAACGACCGCCCCGGTGCGCCGTGGTCCCCGCGGCGGACCCTGCGGGGCTACGCGGAGGTGTTCTTCCGCCCCGCGGCGAGGGACTGGAGGAACTTCTTCGCCTCTCCAACGAGGTAGACCGAGCCGGTGACGCAGATGAGGTCGTCGCGCCCCGCGGCCCTCGCGGCGGTGCGCAGCGCCTCGGGCAGGTCCTTGGCGACCTGGCTCATCTTGCCCGTAAGTTCCACGAACTTGCGGTGCAGGTCGCGCGGGTCGGCCGACCGGGGGTTGCCGGCGACGCGGGTGAAGATGACCTTGTCCGCGCCCAGCGCGATCTGCGAGAGCATCGCCGGCACGTCCTTGTCGGAGCAGCAGGCGAAGACGACGACCATCGAGTCGTACGAGAAATGCGCCCCGACGGCCTTCACCAGCGCGCGGATCGAGTCCTCATTGTGAGCGACGTCCAGCAGGATGCGGTGGCCGGCGCGGACGATCTCCATGCGGCCGGGGAGTTCGGTGCGCTCCAGGCCGAGGGTGACCTTGTTCTCCGGCGTGTGGAAGCCGCGCTCGGCGAGTTTGTCGAGGATCGCCAGGGCCAGGCCGCAGTTGAGCGCCTGGTGCTCGCCGCGGAGGGGAACGCGCAGGTGCTCGAAGGTGTTGCGCGGCGTGGTGAGGCAGACGCGCGCGTGCGGGCCCTGCGAGGGGGAGTTCTCGAAGCGCACGGAGAAGTCCACGTCCTGCCCGACGACCTGGAGCGAGCAGCCGACCCGCGCGGCCTCCTCCTTGAGAACCTCCAGCACGGAGGGCTTCTGCTGGACGGTCAACGCCGGCACGCCGGGCTTGAAGATCCCGGCCTTCTCGCGGGCGATCTTCTCCGGCGTGTCGCCCAGCAGTTGCATGTGGTCCATGCCGATCGCCGTGATCGCGGCGACCTCGGGGATGATGACGTTGGTCGAGTCGAGGCGGCCGCCCAGGCCGGTCTCGATGACCGCGATGTCCACCGCCTGCTCGGCGAAGTACGCCATCGCCATGGCGGTGAGCAGTTCGAAGAACGTGGCGGGGCCGTGGGCCTCCTCGGCGGCGGCGGCGGCCTCGCGGACGCGCCCGGCCAGGCGGGTGAAGTCCGCGTGCGGGATCATGCGCCGGTTGATGCGGATGCGCTCGCGCACGTCCACCAGGTGCGGGCTGGTGTAGATGCCGACGGTGCAGCCGCAGGCCTCCAGGCAGGAGGCGGCCATCTCGCAGGTGCTCCCCTTGCCCTTGGTGCCGGCGACGTGCACCGTGCGGATGGCGCGGTGCGGATCGCCCAGTGCGGCGAGGATCGCGTGCATGCGATCGAGTTTGAAGGCGTCGGGGGCGAGGCGCGTCGGGCGCGTGCGCTCGAAGTCCACGCGGTCGTACAGGTAGCGCAGCGCCTCCTGGTACGTCGCGGGAGCGGCCGGGTCGGCCGCGGCCTCCGGCGGAGGCGCCGGAGGGGCTGGGCTCAGCCGTCGGATACGCCTCACGGGGGAGGCGGGCTTCTCTGCCATGGATCGATCACCTCACGCGACGACGGCACGCGGCAGGGCAGGGGTAGGGGCCCCGGCGGGTGCTCGCTCGCGGTGAATCTGCTGCATGTATGCCCCCCGAACCGGGTGCCTCTTCCGGTCGCGGACCTCCGCGTCGGAGCGGCTCGGGGCCGGCGGAAGGAATATACGCGGGCGCGACGGTTTCCGAGGAGAGCCTGCCGCAAAAAAAACTCCCCCCGGGGCGCACCCGTGTGTCGCCGGCGGATGGGCGCATGCGGCCCGCGCGGCGGCGCGTCACAGCAACTTCTGTTCCACCAACGCCTTCTGCACCGCCTTGAGGGTCTCGGGCGAGCAGTCGGTCATCGGCAGCCGCAGCACACCCGAATCCCGCCCGAGCAGTTTCATCGCGGCCTTGACGGGAATCGGGTTGGTCTCCAGGAACATCGCGCGGCAGAGCGGGAAGAGGTCGCGGTGGATCGACAGCGCTTCCTCCCAGCGGTTGTTCAGGAATGCGTTGCACAGCGACGCGACCTTTGCGGGCACGATGTTGGACACGACGCTCACCACGCCCACCGCCCCGACGCTGGCGAACGGGAGCGTCATCGAGTCGTCGCCCGAAAGCAGGGCCAGGTCCGGGCAGCGCATCGCGATCTCGGTGGCCGAGTCGGTGGAGCCCGTCGCCTCCTTGCAGGCGCGGATGTTGGGGTGCTTGGCGAGGCGCTCGATGGTCGCGGGGGTGAGCGCGACGCCCGTGCGTCCCGGAATGTTGTACAGCATGACCGGGAGGTCGGCTGCGTCGGCGATGGTGATGAAGTGGCGGTACAGCCCCTCCTGCGTGGGCTTGTTGTAGTAGGGGTTGACCGAGAGCGTGGCGTCCACGCCGATCTGGGCGGCGAGGCGCTGGAGTTCCACGGCGTGGGCGGTGGAGTTCGAGCCCGTGCCGGCGATGACCATCATGCCCTCGGCGCGGCCGCGCTCGACCGAGGCGCGGACGAGGTGCTCCCACTCGTGATGGGTGAGGGTCGGGCTCTCGCCGGTGGTGCCGGCGACGACGATGCCCGTGACGCCGCCGCGGGCCTGGTCGGCGATCTGTTTCTCGAGGCGGCCGTAGTCGATCTCGCGCCCGTCGGGCGGGAAGGGGGTGATGATGGCGGTGAAGGCGCCGCGGAAGCGGCGGTGCGTGGGCGCGTGGGAATGAGGAGTGGACTGCGTCATGCTCGCTCCGGCCCCCCGTCTCAGCCTCCCGCCCCGCCAAGCGTCTACCGCCCCCGTCGCCCGGACGGATTGTTAGCCCGCCACAGCGGCGTTGCGCCGTCGATGGGTTTGACCCAGATCGACATCTGGATGTCGTCCACGTAGCGCCCGGGTCCGAGTTTGAACTCGCGGATGCGGCGTCCTTCTTCGGCGAAGCCAAGCGAGGCGTAGAGGGCGATCGCTTTGTGGTTGGTGGCGTAGACGCCGAGGCAGACCTTCTCGATCTCCTCGCTGGCGGCGGCCCAGTCGAGCAGCGTCGAGATCAGGGCCCGCCCGACGCCGCGGCCGCGCCATGCCTGCGCGACGCCGACGCCGAAGTGCCCGTGGTGGGCCATGCGCCGGCGCGGATGATTCTTGAACTGGAGGTTGCCGATGATCTCGCCGCCGTGCAGGGCGATCAGGGCCAGGCAGCCGGGGCGCTCGGCGATGTCGCGGAGGACTTCGGCGTGCTCGTCGGCGGTCTTGTCGAACTCGTCGGGCTGGGTGATGGAGAACTCGTGCGTGCCCAGTTCCTCGCGGATGTGCTCGACGACGGCCCCGGCGTCCTCCGGGAGGGGCGAGCGGATGGTGATCCGCTCGCCGCGGCGGAGGGTGATCTCGATGGGGTCGAGCACGGCCACGGGCGGCTCCTATGACGGGCGTGTGCGCGCGAAGGCGATGTAATCGGTGACGGCGACGGCGCCGCCGCACTCGGCGACAAGACGGGCGATCTGGCCGCGGTGGTAGGTGGAGTGGTTGACGACGTGGGTGAGGATGTCTGAGACGACGGTGTCGTACGCCACGCCCTCGGTGGAGGTGTAGCGGCAGACGGAGGCGAGCAGTTCGGGCGTGAGCCGCGAGACGTACGCGCCCCAGCGCTCGTCCATCTCGGCGCACTCGCCGATGACCGCCTCCAGCGAGCGGGTGGGGAACATCCCCTCGTCGAGGCTCGGGGGCTCACCGGCGCCGAGGCGGCTGAGCCACATCTTCCGGGCCCACTGCACGTGGGCCCAGATCTGGAGGGCCTTGATCAGCGCCGGCGCTTCGGCCGCGGCGCCGCCGTGCTCGAGGTGGTCCCGCGCCGAGCGCAGCGAGGCGTTCACGCGGGCGTTGGCCCACAGTTCGTACTCGTGGAGGCGGCGGAAGTGCTCGGGCGGGACTGGCGGGACGGGTGTCACGGCTCGCTCCTGCGGTCAATCCTGGTTCACGACGGCAGACGGCCCGATGATGCGCGCGGCCCCGCGGCCGCGGCCTCGGTCATCAGGCGCTTCATTTCCGCGACGGCGCTGCGCAGACCGGTGTAGATCGCGCGGCAGACGATCGAGTGGCCGATGTGCAGTTCGCTGATCCCCGGCAGGGCGGCGATGGGGGCGACGTTGTGGTAGTTCAGCGCGTGGCCGGCGTTGAAGCGCATGCCGCCCGGCCCGCCGCCGCGCGAGGCGCGGATGCGACGGCCGGCGTCGGCGACCTTCTCCAGTTCGGCGGCGAGGGCCGGGTCGAGGAAGTCGCCCCCGGCGCGAGCGAAGGCGGCGGCGTAGGGGCCGGTGTGGATCTCGCACATGTCGAAACCGCACGCCGCGGCGGCCTCGACCTGCGCCGGCTCGGCGTCGATGAAGGCCGAGACGCGGATGCCGGCTTCGTGCAACTGAGCCACGACGTCCTTGAGCCGGGCGCTGTGGCGCACGACGTCCAGGCCCCCCTCGGTCGTGATCTCCATGCGGCCCTCGGGGACCAGGGCGCACTCGTGCGGCCCGCCCGCCCCGCTGGTCCTCAGGCGGCGCGCAATCGCGACCATCTCGTCGGTCGCGGCCATCTCGAGGTTCAGCCGCACCTTGAGCGACTCGGCGAGGCGCTCGACGTCGCGGTCGTTGATGTGGCGGCGGTCTTCGCGCAGGTGAACGGTGATGATGTCGGCGCCGCCCAGTTCCGCCTCGTGCGCGGCGCGGACGGGGTCGGGCTCGTCGGCGCGGCGCGCCTGGCGCACCGTGGCGACGTGGTCGATGTTCACGCCCAGGTGGAGCATGGGTGAGTCTACGCTTGGGGGCCGAGGGGGCGTTGCGGGGAGAACCGGGCGGCGGGGCAGCGAGCGGACCGGCAGTGCGCATCCTCATCACGACCATCGGTTCCGCGGGCGACGTCAACCCGTTTGTCGCGATCGGCCGGGCCTTGCGCCAGCGCGGACATGACGTGGTGATGCTCGTGAATCCGCACTTCGAGCCGCGGGTCCGCGCCGCGGGGCTGGGCTTTGAGCCGCTGGGGACCGAGGAGGACTTCCTGCGGGCCCTGCATCACCCCGACCTGGTCCACCCGCGGAAGAGCCCGGCGCTGGTCGTGCGCGAACTGATCCACACCGCGGTCCGGCCGACTGTCGAGGCCGTCGAGCGGCTGGTGCGCGAGTTCAAGCCCGACGTGCTGCTGCGGCACCACATCAGTTTCGGGGCACGGTGGGTCGCGGAGCGGCACGGTGTGCCGCAGGCGGTGGTCGTGCTGTCGCCGATGTTCTGGTTCTCGCGGCACGAGGCGCCGATCTACCGGCCGCTGCCGCTGATGCGCCGGCAGCCGTACTGGGTGGTCCGCGCGGGCGTGCGCGTGGGGCGGCACATGATGCGGTGGATCGTGGACCGGCCGATGAACGCCCTGGCCCGCGAGATGGGCTACCCCACGACGCGCGACATGATCTTCCACGAAGCCGTGCGGCCTGGTGAGGACGGGGCGGTGCTGGGGCTCTGGTCGCCGCACGTGCGCCCGCGGATGCCCGATGACCCGCCGTCGTCCACCATCTGCGGCTACGCCTGGTTCGACCGCCAGCACGTGGACGAGCACGCGCCGGAGGACATCGGGCGGTTCCTCGAAGACGGCGAGCCGCCGATCATCTTCACGCTGGGCACGAGCGTCGTGCACCACGCGGGGGACTTCTACCGGCGAGCCGCGGAGGCCTGCCGGCTGCTGGGCCGGCGCGGTCTGCTGCTGACCGGGAGGCCCGAGTACGCCCCGTCGGCGCGCGACCTGCCGCGCGGGGTCGCGGCGTTCACGTATGCCCCGTTCTCGGCGGTGCTGCACGGGGGGTGCGTAACGGTCCACCACGGCGGCGCCGGCACCACGGCCCAAGCGATGCGCGCCGGGCGGCCGGCGCTGATCATCCCCTTCGCCAACGACGAGTTCGACAACGCCGAGCGTGCCCGCGACCTGGGCGTCGCCGAGAGCCTGTGGAACCCGCGGGCCTCGCCCCGGACGCTCGCGCGACTGCTCGGACGTCTGCTCGACGACGACGGCGTACGCACACGCGCGGCTGATCTCGGCGCAAGACTCCGCGCTGAGGACGGCGCGGCCACCGCGGCCGACACGCTCGAACGCATCGCGGCGGGCGCCGCGCGGCCGGTGACTGCGCAGGAAGTTCGGTCCGCTTGAACTAGAGGCCGAGCAAGCGGAGGAACTTGCCCGGCCTCATGATCACGACCCCGTCAACCGGCCCGCTCTCGAAGAACCGGCCGAAACACTTGCCGTCGCCGGTCAGAAGATACCCGCAGTTGTGCTCAATCGCTCCGAGGAGGATCGGCACATCGTTCGGATCGGGGAGCGACCAGCCCGTAAAGAGCGGTGTTGTCCCGTCGTCGTCGTATGGGTGCACTTCCATCTGGTGCAACAGGTCGCACAGCCTGTCGCGGCACGCCGCCGGATCGGCCTCGCGCGCCAGGTTGTCCCATGCTTCCTTCGCGGCGTACTCGTTCGTGACGAGCGTGATGCGAGGAATGTCCCACAGCTTGCAACACCCTCCGCCCAGCGCTGCCGCGTAAAGAACGTTGGCATCGAGGAAGGCGCGGATCGGTTCATTCGGAATCGGGGCGTTCATGCGGGATCTGGTCCGGGTCCAGACCCATACTTTCTACCAGTTTCCTCGCCCGCGCATAGTCGTCCGCGTCCACAGCGTTGTTGAGGATGAACTCCGCCCGCCGTCGGCTGTCGTAGACCTCAACGGGCACCGCCTTGGCTGGCCGCAACAGGATGCCCTCCGGCCGGGCCTCAGCAATGAGGAGGCATCCCTCCTCCAGCCCGTACTCTTTCCGCAACCTGGCCGGGATGACAACAACCCCGCGTCGGTTGAGCCTGATCGTTTCCGGGGTCATCATCCACTCCTCCCCGCGCCTCCCTCTGAGAATCTGAACATCGGAAAATCTGCAATACGGCTACGTATGGGTCAAGCCACGTGTTCTCAGTGCCTGAGATTTTTGAAATTGAACCTTGATAAATCAAAAGTTTGGTTGCATAATCCGAAACACGACTTGAGGTTTCTTGAACCCCCCTGACTCCCATCCCGACCGCGATCACCCCCTCCTCTCGCTGCCGCGGGAGGACCTGGACTTCATCACGCGGCTGGTCCTCTGCTCCGGCTCGCTCAAGGACCTCGCGGCGGCCTACGGCGTCAGTTACCCGACCATTCGCTCGCGTCTGGACAAGGTCATCCAGCGGCTCCGGGCCGCGGTTGAGAATCGGCCTGTGGATCCGCTGACGGAACTGGTCGCGAGGCTCGTCGAGCGGGGCGAACTGACCGTCTCGGGGGCCCGGGCCATCCAGCAGATGGCGCAGGACCTGATCCATCACCAGCGCCGCCCCGCTCCGGCGGACGCGGCGGACGGCTCGAAGGGAGGACGCACATGACCGAGTGGTGGACGACGCAGACCGGGACGTTGATCGGCGCGCTGGGCGGGGGTGGGCTGGGCGCCCTGGGCGGGGTGCTGGGGGCGTGCGCGGGCGTGCTTGCTCCAAGAGGACGCGGCAGGGCCTTTGTGCTCGGCTCCATGATGGCGATGGCCGCACTCGGGCTTGTGCTGCTCATCGCGGGCATCGTGGCTGTCGTGGGCGGCCAGCCGCACCACGTCTACTACCCGCTCCTGCTCATCGGGGCCGTGCTCACGCTCGTCATCGGACCGCTGATCCCCGTCGTGCGTCTGCGATACGCACAAGCCGAGCAGCGCCGGCTTGAGGCCCAGTCTCTGCGTCACGCCTGACGCCGCGGGTTCAACCCGGCTCCGGCCGCGCCGGGAACACCGGCGCCTCGCCGCAGAGCACGCGCCAGATGTCGCGCACGACCCAACTCATGTTCCGGTGCGCCGGCGCCGTGGCGGCGGCGATGTGCGGGCTCAGCCGCGCGTTGGGCAGGCCAAGCAGCGGGTAGTCGCCCCCGAAGGGCTCCGGGTCGTGCACGTCGAGAATCGCCGTTGCCGCGGGGTGGGCCCGCAGGAACTCCGCCATCGCGGCGGCGTCGATGACGAATCCTCGGGCGGCATTGATGAGGACCACGTCGGGCTTCAGACGACTCAGGGCCTCGGCGCCGATGAGCCCGCGGTTGCTCCGGCGGCCGTCCACGTGGATCGTCAGGACATCGGCGCTGGCGAGCAGTTCGTCGCGCGACACGGGGACCGCCCCATGCCGGCGCTCCGACGGGATCTCCACGAGATCGTGGTAAATCACCCGCATGTTGAGCGCCGCCCCGACGCGGGCGACTTGCGACCCGATCTGCCCCAAGCCGTAGATGCCCAGCGTCAGTTCCGACGCCTGCTTCGGGGCGATCAGTTCGCTCCGCAGGGTCTTCCAGTCGCGCACGTCCAGCGCCCGGTCGATGAACACCCGCGGCCGGATCGCGTCGAAGAGCACCGCCGTCACGTACTCGACCACCGCCCGCACGTTGGCCGCGGGCGTGTTGACCACCGTGATGCCCCGGGCGGCGCACGCCGCGAGATCCACGTTGTCCACGCCGACGCCGGCCCGGCCGACGACGCGCAGTCGCGGCGCCCGCGCCAGCAGCGCCGCATCCACCTTCGTGTACGTGCGGATGGCGAGCCCCTCGGCCTGCTCCAGCAGGCGCGAGAAACGCGGCTCTTCCTCCGACCCGCACCGCTCGACCCGGGCCCGCTCCGCGAGCCACGCGGCGCACGCCTCGTCCAGGTGCTCGGTCTGGATCACCAGCGGGCGCTGGTCGCCCGACGCGGAACGGAGATCGCTCAAGACGCCTTGCCCTTATCCCCGCCGCCGCCCCCACTGCCGCCCGCGTCCCCCTCGCCGTCCCCGAACTCCGCGGGCTCGATGATCGCCGTCATCGAGCCCTTCGACTCGGCCATCAGGGGATCGCGCCCGTAGGCCAGGATCTGGTCACGCTTGAGTTCGGCGTGCTCCTTGTGCGTCGTCAGGCAGATCGCTCGGCCGTCGGTGTCCACCTTCTTGGCGATCTCGAAAGCGCGCTCCTTCGAGTGGCCGAAGAGTTCCTGCATCATCCGGATCACGTACTCGTACGTGTGGTGGTCGTCGTCGAGCAGGACCACGTTCCACCGCCGCGGCTGACCTGTGTCATCCCGGGGCTTGGTCCCGGGCTTCGTCTGGGTCTGGGTAGCGGCCATGCACGATGTTACGCCCCCGCCGCGGGACCCGGACCGCGTGAAGCGCCGGGCCGGACCGCCCCAGGATCCCCGCTACACTGCCCCCGTGACCAGCACACCGTGCGGATGCGCCCTGCTGCTGGCCGCGCTGCTCGCGGCCGCTCCCGCCTCCCCCACTCCTGCCGTCCCCCCTCCCACTCCACCGTCACCGGCACACCAGCCGGCGGACGCCTCCTCGACGCCCGCGGCGGTTCAGCGCGGGCCGGATGCGGACCCCTGGGCCGGCCTGCCGCACCAGGTGCGCGTCGGCGCCCGCGTCGCCTTGATCCGGCGCAACCTCCCCGTGGTGCCGACGGTCGTGATCGTCCCCGACGGCGCTTCCTACGTCGCGGCGATCTCGCGGTGGTCGATGAGCGCACGCTACCCCGTGCTGATCGACGATGGGTCGTGGGCAGCGCAGCGCGACATCGCCCGGTTCGTCCGCGCCTTCGCCCCGGCCTCCGTCGTGCGATGGTCCGATCCCGGCGCCTCGCTGCCTGCCGACCCGCACGGCCGTCGCCACCTCATCGAGGCGGCGGTCGCCTCCGCGTGGGAGGCGCAGGACGCCGCGTCGCTCCCGGACAAGTGGGAGAGCGTGTCGCTGCGCCCGCCGGGCGTCGTGGCGATGAACGAGTCTGACCCGGCGTGGACCGCGGGACTGGCGCTGGCGGCGGGGCGGGGCCAGATCATCGCCTGGGTGCCCGGCTCGCGCGACCAGGTCGGCGGCGCTGCGCCGATGCTCGAGGTGGACGAGCGCAGCGCTCTGATCGAGCAGGCGTGCGAATCCTCCGGCTACTCCTGGGAGGCTCTGGGCGACGACATCGACGCGGTGACGCTGTGCCTCAACCACCCGGTCAAGATCGCGCTGGGCGAGAACGACAAGCGCGGGATGCTGGCGACCAGCGATGTCATCGGCCGCCATCGCGAGGGAGAGCGCACGCGCCGGTGGGCGTGGGGCGGGCAGGTCTTCGGCAACGAGGCGGCGGCGGCGTACCGGGCGATGTGCGGCCTGTTCCTCCAGCCGCGCAACGCCTGGCTCTTCGACGGCTACGACGCCACCCAGCCCTGGGTGCAGTGGGACGCCACCGCCGCGGCGACCGAACTGGAGAAGGCCGGCATCGCCACCGTCGTCAACGACACCGATGCGCAAGGCGTCGAGGACTTCCGTCTCCGCGCATCGGGGCGCAACCGCGGTGCAGCGCCCGCCGGCGGGGAGGGCGCCTTTCTCGGCGGCGTGCGGTTCGGCATGATCCTGGTGAACTCCTCGGGCAATGCGGAGTTCTTCGACCTGCGCCCCGGCCAGGCCCTGGCGGGCGACGTGCCGGTGCTGGCGCACCCGGCGCTGGTGCACTTCGTGCACTCCTGGTCGGCGACGCGCCCGGACGACCGGGGGACCATCGGCGGACGGTTCCTCGAGCACGGCGCGTACGCGTACGTGGGCGCGGTGCACGAGCCGTATCTCCAGGCGTTCGTTCCCACGCCGCTGTTCGCCCGTCGAATGCTGGCGCGGGCGCCGCTGGGGATCGCCGCGAGGCTCGACACCGGACCCGCGTGGAAGGTCGCGATCCTGGGCGATCCGCTGATCGTCGTCGGGCCGGACCCGGTGCGGCTGGATCCGTCGAAACTGCCGCTGGGGCCGGCGGACGGGAGCGAGGGGCGCCCCGGCCCCGTGTCGCTGCAAACGTCGCTCGCGGCGGCGCTGAAGGAGCGCCGCTTCGCCGACGCGGTGCGGGACCTGGCGATGATGGGGCGCGACGCGGACGCCGTGCGGCTGGTGCGGGCGCTGATCGCGGAGAACGAGGACCTCGTGACGCCCGACACGGCGCGAGCCGCGATCGAGAGCGCGTACCTCGCGGGAGCCTTCGACCTGGTGCCGCGACTGTTCCCGCTGGCGATCTCGGGGACGGCCGGGGAGGGACAAGTGGCCGGCGGCCTTCGCGACATTCTGTGGCACACGCTGTGGCCGACGCTCTCGACGCTGCGGTCCGAAGAGGTCGATGCGCTCCGCCTGGCGCTGCGCCCCGACCAGATCGCACGAGACGCGGCAGAGGTGTACCACGCGATCCGGCGCAGCGGCGAGGGGGATGAGGCGGCGAAGCGGTTCGCCGACCAGGCCCGCGCCCGCATGTCCGACGAGGAGCGCCGGCGGTTCAACGAACTGCTGGCTCGCTGACCTCGACACGGCAAGGCCACAGGGACTACGGCACGAGCAGGCCGCCGGCCGCGATGGTCCCGTCGCGGCGAAGTTCCGCCCACAGCGCCCCGTCGGTCGCGGTGGTGAGCCAGCGCCGCCCTTCGCGGAGCGGGCCCCAGCGGCGATCGCCCGCGCGCCGCGGGCCGGTGGACTGGAGGACGATTTCGGGTGACGCCGCGCGGACCAGCGAGGCGGCCGCGTCGTTGTAACTGCCGTGGTGCGGCACCTCCATGATCGCCGCGGAAAGGTCCTGCTCCCGCTCGAGCAGGAGCGGGATCGCGCCGCGCCCGGCGTCGCCGGTGAGCAGCAGGCTCCGTGGGCCGGCGCGCGTCGGGACCGTCACGAGGGCGACCAGCGACGTGTCGTTCGCCGCCAGGCGCGTGGGCGCTCCCGGCTCATCGGGCGCCGGGGGCCACAGGAAACGGACCGTGGCGTCACCGATCTGGAGCGTCTCTCCCGCGCTGATGGCCCGAAGTTCCACACCGCGGGCCCGCAGTTCGCGCAGCAGCACGGCGGGCGCGCCCGACGGATCGGCCTCCGCCGCGGCCAGCAGCGCGGGCGTGACGAGCACGCGCCTGATCCCCAGCGGCCGGGCCACATCCGGCAGCGTGGAGAAGTGGTCGTAGTTGGCGTGCGTGACGACGGCGGTTCGCACGCGCCACGCCCCCAGCGCCCGCACGGCGCGCGGCAGTTCGCGCACGCCCAAACTCGGCCGGAGCGATCCGCAGTCCCAGAGCAAGGCGTCGCCGCCGCCGATGCCGCGCCCGCACCGCACGAGGTGGCACGCGCCGTCGCCGACGGCGAGCGTGTCGATGCGCAGCACGCCGCGCCACGAGAGCGCCGGACGCACGAAAACCTCGGCGGCCAGCCACGCCGCGGCGAGCGCAAGCAGTCCCCACATGAGCCGGTCGTCGCGGCGCCCGCGGCGGACGGCATAAAGGATGGCGCCCGTCGCCGCCGCGGCCCACGCGGCGCTGACGGCCGGGAGCGTCAGCGACGTCGCTTCCCAGTGGTCGAGCATTCGGACCGCTGCGCCAAGTGTCTCAGCCAGCCACGCCAGCGCCGCGCCCGCCCATGGCGCGAGCACAGGCACCATCGCCCCGAGCACGAGCGCCGCGTACCCGAGGATCAGCATCAGCGTGACGACCGGCACGAGCACGACGCCCGTCAGCACCGCCAGCGGGCTGACGATCCCGGTGTGGTGCGCGATCAGCGGCGCGGCGACGGCCCAGCACAGGATGCTCGTGGAGAGCGCCCCTTTGACCAGCCCCCACGCTCCCCGCAGCAGCCGCACGGTTGGTACGCGCCGGTACGGGTCCACCGTGCCGCGCAGCGGCGTCCCCCAGAGGCGTGCGTGCCACGCCCGCCCGGTCCACAGCAGCACGGCGACGATCCCCGCGCTGAGTTGGAAGCCCAGTGACCACAGGTCCATCGGCCTCCACAAGATGAGGCCGGTGCACACCCACCCCAGGATGGTGAGGCGGTCGTAGCGTCGTCCGGCGGCTTCGGCCGCGAGCAGCGTCAGAACCATGAGTCCCGCGCGGAGCACCGGCGCTCCCGCGGGCACGATGAGCATGTACAGCGCCACCAGCCCCGCGACCGATGCGGCCTCGACCCCGCCGCGCTCGCCCGTCAGCCGCAC
>CALAFV010000020.1 GCA_937891445.1 uncultured Phycisphaerales bacterium
CCTCGTCCGACAGGTCCGCCTTGGGCCGGCCGCGCTTGTACTCGACGGGGAACGGGGTGCCCGGCGCGCCCACGGCGGCCGCGGAGGCCGACGGGTGGAACTCGACCGCGTCCGCCTTGCCGATGAGGCCGAGTTGGAGAGAACGGAGCGGAAGCGAACGGACCGTCCGAACGTTCCCGCGGATCTCGGCGCGCTGCGGCCTGCGTCCCCCACTCCCCCTGCCGCCGGGCCCCCGAGCCGCGCCGGCGGAGGAGTCCACCCGAGTGTGCAGATGCCGCCCCTCGATGGTGAGACGGTTCTCTGCCCAGAGCCCTTCGATGTGAATCAGGGCGCACTGACGCTCGCAGAAACGCAGGTGCTGAAGGGCCGAAATGGGGAGAAGGTTCTCTTCGGAGAACATGGCGCTTTCGCCGCTACTCCCAGTCGATCCACCGCTCGGCGGTGACGCCGGCGGGCAGGTCCTTCTCACCGTGGACGGTGATGCGGTAGTCGCTGAAGGATCGGGGCGGACCCGCATCCGACCTGAGTTTGGCCTCGACGCGGGCAAAGAGCTGATCCGCGCGGGCGTTGCCCATGGGATGCTCGTGGCGGAAGGCGATGCATGCCCGCGGGGCCATGGCGCCGCGGGCGGCGGAGCGGTCGTGATCGAACATCATGTTGAGGGCTCGCTTGAGCACCTCCAAGTCCTGCTCGGAGAAGCCGGTGCCGCCGCGCTTGCGGTCGGCCAGAGGCGCGCTGATGAAGCCGCGAGCGCAGTAGAGCGCGTAGGGGATGGTGAACTTGCGCCCCATGGTCCGCTCCTTCTCCCGGTCCGCCTCGTTGGTCACCGCGCAGCGCGTGATGGAGTGCTCGGCCGAAACAATCGGATCGAGGCTGCGGGCGAAGGAGAGCTGTACGGGCCCCCGGACCTGCCCGGCGGTCATGCGGATCTTGGCCTTGATGCCGCCCAGATCGAGTTCCTTCTTTTCGCCGGTTGTCAGAACGGCACCGAACGCGCGGATGTCGAAGAAGTTCTCGCAGAGCCAGTCGCGGGCAACGTCCTCATACGCCTTCTCGGGTCGTTTGAGCCCGTTCTCGGCGGCGCCCTTCTTCTTTGCCCTGGCGGACCGGAACTCCTCCCACGCCTTGACCGCTGCGCGAACGTCGTTGCTTTCCTTGTACGGCTGTTCGATGGTCTCGTTGAGCACGGCCCCCTCGCGCACGAAGATCTTGTACGGGGCACTGTCGCCGTGCTCCAGCGCGACAAAGTTGCGGATCTTGCGCTTCAGGCAGACATCTGTCACAAGGCCGTGGCCGGTCTCGGGATCCAGACGCGGCAGGTTGCCGGCGTCGGGGTCGCCGTTGGGGTTACCGTCAACAACCTCGAAGAAGTACAGGAAGTCATAGCGGTGGGCGATGGGGGTGGTGGGGGCGGTGGGCATGGTGAACTCCGGGATGATGCGAAGCCGGGATGGGGGCAACGGGTTTGCCAAACCAGGTGGAGCAAGCCGAACTCATGAAACAGCGGCGGCGGGCTCGCTCGGCTCCTCCTTCGACGTGAACAGGTCCTGCCGCTGCTGGTAGAACCCCAGGCAGAACAGGCCCTGGCGGCGCAGATCCAGCAGCGGCGGGAAGGTCTCGATGCGGTCGCAGATCGCCTGCATCCGCCGCTCGTGAGCGACACGGTAGTGAGGCTTCTCGGCACCGATCTTCTTGAGGTCGAAGGTGCTCAAGCGGAGCAGGCGAGGGAAGATGGTGGCCGGGTTGGCGGAGGCGGACGCGAAGTACTTGTCGCGCCGGTTGACCCGCCGGTCCGAGGCGTCCTCGGCGATCTTGTCCAGTACGGCGAACAGGCGCCCGAGGTGGTACGCGGGTTCGGGATGATCTTCGCTCAGCGACATGGGAACGTCCTCCGGGTTGCCGCCGCGGCGGAGGCACGCGGCGATGATGCAGGCGCGGCGGTGACCAACCCGCCGCTCGCCCTCGGCACGCTTCTCGTCATTGACCCACCCCTCGATGCGGGCCCTTGCGACCACCGCGCCCAGCAACGACACGGGGTACGGCAGGCCCAGCAGAACGGCACGGCCAAGTTCGCCGATCAGACGCGGGGGGATCCGCTCATCGTCGGGCCATCCGGCCTTAGCGGGCACGGTCTCGCGAGCGATCTGGAGCAACGTCGGCGGCAGGAAGCCATCGGGCGCCCCGTCGAGCGAAAGAGCGGCGGCGTGATCCGCCAGGTTCCTGAAGACCTCGCCCACCGTCGACCGGATCCACAGGCGAACCGACAGCCGTGCGGCGTTCGGAGAGAGGCCGAGAATGTAGAACGGCGTGGCGGGGTCGCCCAGATCCATGTGC
>CALAFV010000021.1 GCA_937891445.1 uncultured Phycisphaerales bacterium
ACCGTCGCCGTCCCGCCCGCCTTTGAGGCAGGGACGCGGGCGGCGAGTTGCGCGGCCAGGTCGGCCCGCTGCTGGTCGAGTTCCGCGATCACGCGCAGCGCGTTCTGCTGCTCGCGCACCACGGCCTGGATGCCCGGGGCATCGGCCGTGCGCACGGCTTCGCGCTGGCGGCGGGAGAGGTCCGTCAACTGCTCGTACTGCGCGGTGAGCGCGTCGAGCGCCCGCTCGAGCGCGCCGACGAGGTCGGCGGTCGCGGTTGCGCTCGCGCCCGGGCGCGGGGCACGGTGTCCGGTCGTTGGGGTCATGCCGCGGCCTCCTGCGCCGGCGCGGCGGCGGGGGTCGCATCCCGCAGCAGCCGGCGGGCGAGTTCATCCACCAGCGGGAAGTTCGCCGCCTTCACGACTTCCTGAGCGACGTGGGCGTCCATCAGGCTCTGGAACTGCCGCTCGCCGCGGGAGGGCGCCAGCGGCGGCGCGGCCATGTTCGACTCCCGCAGACGCATGAGCAGCGGCTGCACGAGCGTCACCGACACGATCTGCTCCGCAGCCTCGCGGGCCGCGGCGGCCGGGGCCTTGGCGCCGCGCGTGCCCGCTCGCGCCAGCACGGCCGCGAACGACTCCTGCCGCGCCGCGAGAGGCGCTGCGCCGGCGGTCGCATCAAGAAGCGGCGACCCCGACCGCACCAAGGCGGCCGGGGTCGCCGGCGAGAGAGAGAACGGTAGTGAAGAAGATGCGTTCATCATCCGTGATGCCGCCTGCTGGATTGAGCCCTCGTCGCGTCCTGCTCCCCGTTTCCTGTTCTCTGCTTCCTGCTTCCTGTTTCCCGGCTTACTGCACGATCAACTTCGCGTGCAGCCGTCCTGAGGCATGGATCTGTGTGATGATGTTGATCCGGTCCGCCGCGGGGATGTCGAGTTGGTCGAAGGCGTGGATCAGGTCGGCGAGCCTGGCCCGCTCGCTGGCCCGCCCGGCGGTCTGAAGGGGGAACCACGAGCGGCTCTGGAGCGTCCCCGGCGGCGGGGCCATGCCCGGCACGGGCGTCGTGGTCGTGACGACCAGGTCTTTGTAACTGATGGCGACGGGCGAAATCTCGACGTCAGCCGTGCACGTGATCGCCCCGGTGCGCTCGTTGATGATGACCTGCGCCGGCAGGTCCACCAGCGACGGGCTGAGGCGCGTGGAGAGGATCCGAGCGATGAAGTTGGCGGGCTCGCCGCGCTCCTCCGGCGGGATCGCCACCGCTACGGTCGTGTCGTCGATGACCCGCGCGATGGGGGGCGCGGGCGTCTGGTCGTCCAGGCGGACGGCCGCGCCGTTGATCTCGCCCGCGATGGTCCGGGCCGTCGTCCACCCGCGGAACTGCGGGTCGATCACCAGCGTGAGTTCATCCTCGATCCGCGGCATCGGGATGTCGCGGATCATCCGGGCCCCGCCGCGGATGCGCCCGACGGTCGGCACCGCCGTGTTCTCAACGGTCACCGGCCCCGCGGCCATCGCGAAAACGCCCTGGCCGGGGAGCGGCCCGGAGAGCGGCGCGATGATCAGTTCGCCGCCCAGGAGGCTCGAAGCCGAGTGCATGACCGAGACGGTGACGTCGAAGCGGTCGTCCGTGCGGGCGCCCGTCTCGGGAACTTCGCACGAGAGCCACACCAGCGCGGCCGACTTGGCCTTGGCGAGTTCGGCCAGGTCCGGCAGGGGATTGCCGTTGTTGCGGTGGACTTCGGCGAGGGGCCGTGCCAGCGCGAGTTCCTGCCCCGAGTCGCCCGTGCCGCGGAGGCCGACGACGATCCCGATCCCGCGGAGCGGCGTTGAGCCCTGGCCACGGATGCGGACCATGTCCTGGATCGACATCGCGGGCGGGAACTCGGGGAGCGTGCTCCCGCCGCCCGTCGCCCCGAGGCCGCCGACGCCAGCGGCCAGGTCCGCGGCCGGCTGCGCGGATGCTGCGCTCTCCAGCGCACACATCGCCAGCACCATCAGAAGATTGCGAACGATTCTGCGCATCCTGCGCCCTCGTGCGTGGTCCCGCTGGTCCTTCAGCGAGCGGCGTGCCAAGACGGTTCTCACTACAGAGGCGCAGAGGGGACAGAGAAGAAGCAGGATGGACTGGAGGAGCCGCCGGGGCGTGCCGGATCGGGGCTCATCCAATCCATCCTGCCTTGGCTCTGTCTCCCCTCTGTGCCCTCTGTGCTTCTGTGGTGAAACTCTTCGGTCCAGCGGATCAGAACGCGAAGACGGTGTCGAAGACCTGCGAGATCCAGCCCTTCTTCGCCGCGTCGCGGGCCTCGCCCTCGTTCTCGATGCGCACCACCAGGTCGGCCAACTGCGTGCTCTGGACCGTGTTGTTCACGGTCACATCCTCCGGCCGGCACAGGCCGCTGACGACGACCGTCGTGGACTCCTTGTCCGACTGGATGGTCTTCCGCGCTTCGAGCAGCAGGAGGCCGTTGGGCTTGACCTCGATGACCCGGGCGCTGATCCGCGTGGCGACCTGGTCCTTGCGCTCGACCTTCCCGTCCCCCTTGAACTCGCGCTCGCCGCTGACCTCGACTTCGGCCAGCGGTCGGCGCTTGCCGGGCTCCAGCCGCAGTTCGAGGAGTTTGACCAGGTCCGGCAGCGTCTCCACGGCGCCGTTGAGGTCGTACTCCTTGTTCGTGTCGAGTTTCTGCTCGAACTTCTGGACGCTGGTCTCGTTGATGATGATCTGGATCAGGTCGTGCTTCTGGAACGTCCGCGGCGGGGGCGGCACGACGGCCATCATGCTGTAGGGCTGAAGCGAGGCCGCGGGCTCCAGCAGCGGCGGCACGCCCTGGGTCTCCGGCGTCGGCGGCGGCTGCACGAGCAGGCTTTGCGCACACACCCGCGCCGGGAGCGCAAGGAGCGCCAGCGCCACAGGCCCCGCCGCCCAGGTCAGCCGCGTCCGGTTCGTCGCTGGACTTTTCATCATCATCGCTCCGCTCCCGCCGCCTCTGCGCTTGTGACCATCACCGCCCGCCCCGGGCCGTCCATCCGTGCCAGGAAGGTCTTCTTGGCCCCCTCGGCGCGGAACTCGCCCACGTCGCCGTCGCGGACGTCCCCCTGGGCCCGCGCCCGCAGCCGCACGGTGATCCCGCCGCTGAGGCAGTGGACCGTCACCAGGTCGCCGCGGCGGGCGGCGATCGGCGCCTGCACCGCGTCGGCCGTGAGCACCTCGCCGGCGGCGATGCGGGACTTGGCTTCGATCTGGCCGGCGAGCGCGTCGAGCGTCAGAGGCGGCTTCTCCGCGGGGCTCATCCAGCGTGTGCCGGGGGCGACGCGCTGGGGCGTGATGATCTCGCCTCGCTCGATCGGGCCGGTGGCCGTGAGGACTTCGCGGCGCACCATCGCTTCGACCGTGGCGCCGCCCGTGAGGACGATGCGGTCGCCGGCGTAGATGTACACCCGGACGGGGATGCGGCCGCTCGCGGCCGACGCCGCGGGCTGGACATCGACGCGCCGGCCGCGGGTGCGTGTTGCGAGCAGGTCCTCGTCCTCGGCGCGGAACTTCAGCCGCAGATCCTCGGGGCTGACGCTGAAGAGGTGCGCCAGCCTCGCGGCGATGTGCGTGCGGACGGTCGGCTCGCCGCCGAAGTCAACGGTCTGGTGCTCGCTGGACGCGGGTTGCGGTGCGGCGGGTCGCCGCGCTTGTGCGGCCTCGCGGGGACGTTCCGCGGGCGTGTCGGCGATTCTGACGGCGACCGTGCCGCCGCTGAGGACGGTCCGTCCCCAGTTTGCGCCCGCGCGGTCCAGCGCTGCGCGCACGGCCGCGAGGTCGATGCTCACACGTCCGGCGACGCTGCGCTCGCCGACCTGCTGCGAGGTCAGCACGACGACGGCGCCAAGCCGTTCGGCCTCGTCGCCGCGGACTTCCGCGACGTCTCGCACCAGCACCGGCGCCCCCGGCGCCACCTCCGCCGCCGGCCGCATTGCGACGGTCGTCTCGCCCCGCGCGACGCTCGCCCACGCGAACGCCGCGGCCACCACCACCGCGACCAGTGCCCTTCGCACCATCCCGAAGCCTCCGCTCGGTCTTGCGTTACATAGCGGACTCCGCCGCCGTTACCGCCTGAGTTGCGCCACGGTCCGCAGCGACTCGTCCGCCGCGCGGATCGTGTTTGAGTTCATCTCGAACGCCCGCTGGATGCGGATGAGGTCGATCAGTTCCTTCGTCGGGTCAACGTTGCTCGACTCGTACATCCCCGAGCGGATCTGGCCGCGGTTGTCCTCGCCGGGCTCGCCGACGATGGGCGGGCCGCTCGCGGCCGTCTCCGTGAACAGGTTCTCGCCGGCCTGGCGCAGGCCCGCGGGGTTGATGAAGACCGCGGTCTCGAGTTGGCCAGCCTCCTGCGGCTCCGGGTCGTCTGCGGTCGTGTACACCACGCGCCCGTCTGGGGTGATCGAGACTTCCTTGGCGTCCTCGGGGATCTGGATCGTCGGGTACAGCCGGCGGCCGGGGTCGCTGGCCATGACGATCTCGCCCTCGGAGTTGAGTGTGAACTGGCCGGCCCGCGTGTAGGCCCGGCCCGAGCCGGAGATCGAGTCCGGCACCTCGACCTGGAAGAAGCCCTGCCCGTCGATGAGCAGGTCCAGTGGGCGGCCGGTGGTGATCGCCGAGCCCTGCGTGAAGTCCACCTGCGTGCCGGCGACCTTCACGCCCAGGCCGACGTAGAGGCCCGTCGGGCGCTGCTCGCCCTGGCCGTTCTCCGCGCCGGGCTGCTGACGCTCGATGTACAGCAGGTCCTGGAAGTTCGCGCGGCTGGCCTTGAAGCCGGCCGTGTTGACGTTCGCGAGGTTGTTGGCCGTGACGTCCATCGCCGTGTTGAGGGCGTTGAGCGCCGAGGCCGCGGATTGGAGTGAGATGATGGCCATGGGGAGGAATCGGGAATGAGGAATCAGGAATCAGAGGGTTCGGGGGCGTACAGAGTCAGGACCGGTCCGGAAGCAGAAATCTGTTTTCTGCTTCCTGTTTTCTCTTTCCTCCCTCCTACGCCATCCTCGCGAAGGTCGAGATGGTCCGGTTCATCAGGTCATCGAAGAGTTGGATCATGCGGGCGTTGTTGGTCACGGCTGTCGCGGCGCTGGTCACGCCGAGCATCGCCTTGATCGGGTCCACCGCGGACCGCTCGATCGCCCCCTGGTGGACGCGTCCCGTGGGCGCACGCCGCGCGTTCATCGCCGCGGGCGGGGCTTCGAGCAGGTTGTCGCCGATCTTCCGCAGCCCGGCGGCGTCCACCGCCACGAAGCCCAGCCGCACGCCGCCGCCCGGGCCGCCCTGCGAGAGCGTCCCGTCGCTTGCGACCGTCACCGGCCGCCGCGGGTCGAGGCGGATCGTCTCATCCGATGCATCGAGCACCGGCATGCCGGAGGCCGCCTGCACGAGCAGGCCGTCGGCGTTGACTGTGAGCCGTCCATCGCGGCTCAGCCGCGGGCCGTCCGGCGTGCCGATGACGAAAAACCCCTCGCCCTCGATCGCAAGGTCCAGCGGCTCGCCGGTCCGCTCGAGGGCGCCCTGCTCGGTCGAAACGCGGTTGGGCGCCAGCAGCACGCCGGCCCCGAGACGCTCGAGCATGAGGTTGCTCGGCAGGTGGGCCAGGCCGTCCTCGACGCGGGCCGCCTCGCGGGCGACGGTCGTCGTGATCTCCGGCTTGAAGCCGGCGGTGTTGATGTTGGCGAGGTTGTTCGCGTGGATGTCCTGCCGGTACAGGCTCGTCAGCACGCCGGCCGCGTCGCCGTG
>CALAFV010000022.1 GCA_937891445.1 uncultured Phycisphaerales bacterium
GCAAGTTCCCCGGCGGCTTCCGCAAGCGCGAGGGCGCGCCCAACGAGAAGGAAATTCTGACGATGCGGATGATCGACCGCCCGATCCGTCCGCTGTTCCCCGACGGCTTCATCGACGAGATCCAGATCCAGGTCTTCGTGATGAGCCACGACCAGGAGAACGACTCGGACGTGCTGGCGGGGACGGCGGCCTCGGCGGCGCTGGCGATCAGCGACGCGCCGTTCGAGGGGCCGATCGCGACGGTCCGCGTCGGGCGCGTGCACACGGAGGACGGCCCCCGGTTCGTCATCAACCCGACGATCTCGCAACTTGAGTTCTCCGACCTGGACATGGTGCTCTCGGGCCACAAGGACGGGATCAACATGATCGAGGTCGGGGCGGCGGAGGTGGACGAGGCGTCGATGCTCGCCGCGATCGAGTTCGGGCAGGAGCACATCCGCCAGACGCTCGAACTGATCGACGAACTGGTGGCCAAGGCCGGCAAGCCGAAGGTGATGGGGGAACTGGCTCTGCCGACGCCGGAGATCACCGAGCAGGTGCGCCAACTGGCGGAACGCGACCTCACCGCCGCGCGACAGATCCCCGGCAAGCAGGCCCGCAACGAAGCGGTCGACGCGCTGCGCACGAAGATCCTGGACGAGCACTTCCCCATCAAGGCTGACGGGACGTACGCCCAGTACGCCGAGAGTGTGAAGCGGCGCTCGATGGCGAAGGAGGCGTTCAAGCGCCTTGAGGAGACGATCACGCGGCGGCTGATCGTCCAGTCCGGCGTCCGGGCCGACGGTCGCAAGCCGACGGAGATCCGTCCGATCGAATGCCGCGTGGGCATCTTCGCCCGCACGCACGGGTCGGCCTTCTTCCAGCGCGGCGAGACGCAGTCGCTGGTCTCCTGCACGCTCGGGACGGGCAAGGACGAGCAGATCGTCGACGGCCTCATCCCCGAGTACTCCAAGAAGTTCATGCTCCACTACAACTTCCCGCCCTTCGCCACCGGCGAGGCCAAGCGGATCACCGGGCCGGGCCGGCGCGAGATCGGCCACGGCGCGCTGGCGGAGCGGAGCCTGCTGGGCGTGCTCCCGTCGCCGGAAGAGTTCCCTTACACGATCCGCCTGGTCAGCGACATCACCGAGTCCAACGGTTCGTCGTCGATGGCGTCGGTGTGCGGCGGGTGCCTGGCGCTGATGGACGCGGGCGTGCCGATCAAGAACACGGTCGCCGGCATCTCGATCGGCCGCTTCACGGACGAGAACGGTGAGAACGAGGTCTTCGTCACCGACATCATCGGCGAGGAGGACTTCTTCGGGGACATGGACTTCAAGGTCGCCGGCACGCGCGACGGGATCACGGGGATCCAGGTGGACCTCAAGGCCCGCGGGCTCTCGGTGGCGCAGATCGAGAAGATCTTCGAGCAGGCCCGGCAGGGGCGGCTGCAGATCATCGAGTTGATGGAGGCGACCCTCCCCGCGCCGCGTCCGGAGATTTCCGTGCTGGCGCCGCGGCTGGTCACGCTCAAGATCAACCCGGAGAAGATCGGCAAACTCATCGGCCCCGGCGGCAAGACGATCCGCGGCCTGCAGGACAAGTACGGCGTCACGATCGACGTCGAGGATGACGGCACGGTGTTCGTCGCCGCTCCCAGCGGCGAGGCGATCGACCTTGCCCGCTCGGAGATCGAGGCGCTGGCCGAAGAGATCAAGATCGGCACGATCTACACCGGTAAGGTCGTGTCCACCAAGGACTTCGGCGCATTCGTCGAACTCGCCCCCGGCACGGACGGGATGTGCCACATTTCTGAACTGGCCGAGGGCTACGTCAAGAGCGTCCACGACGTGGTCAAGGTCGGGGACGTGGTGAAGGTGAAGGTCATCCAGATCGACGATCAGGGCCGCATCAAGCTCAGCCGCAAGGCCGCCCTGGCGGAGATGGCCGCGTCCGAGGGGCAGTGAAGCCGCCCCTGGTTTTTGACTCCCCCCCGAACGACGTTCGATCATCCGGCCCCGGGGTTAACCCCCCGGGGCCGTCGTATGTTGTGAACAACTTTCGCCACTTGCCATCAGGCTATTGCGGTCCTGTATCATGGCTTTTTAACCGGACCTTGCCCGGTCGGTCGATGGGTTTGGTAACTTAGGCGGACATTGGGTCCGTCACTCGTGGTTGTGTGATGGGGGGAGGTTGGGAGTGCCACGGTTGGCGCGAGTCCCGGCGGAGCCGGAGGGGAGCCTGGAGCGGGACCGGTCCTGCGCGGATCGGGGCGGCAAGAGTCGCCCTGTGCGCACGAAGGGAGGACCGGTGGGTGCTCGGCGTTGGCCTGTGTGGGACGAAGGAAGAACGGGGTGACTGCAATGAGTGCGGAACCACGATCCGTGATCACGGAGACAGAGGGGGTGGTCAAGTGGTTCGACCCCAAAAAGGGGTTCGGCTTTATCATCGGCCCGGAGCAGCAAGACGTCTTCGTTCACTATTCGAAGATCGAAGGAGACGGCTTCCGGGTGCTGAAGGATGGCTCGACCGTTCGCTATGAGGCGGTGCTGACCGAGAAGGGGTGGCACGCGACCAAGGTCGTGCGGCTGGACCCGCCGGAGATCACGGTGCCGCCGCGTCGGGGCTACGCTCGCTCGCCGCGCAGGTAGAGCCCCCCGTTATGGGGTGGGGATCGGGTGGGCCTGACCCGCGCCGATGGGGCACCGCGTGGTTGGAGGCGTGCTGATCGGATTGGGGATCGGGGTGCTTGTGACCGCCGCCGCGGCGTGGGTGGTGCTGCGCCGGCAGTTGGCGAGGATCCGGCGTGCCGAGCGGCGTGCCCGCGCCGCCGAGCGAATGGCCGAGATCGGGGCCATGACCGGGGGGCTGGCCCACGAGATCAAGAACCCGCTTTCAACGATCGGGCTCAACGCTCAACTCCTGGCCGAGTCCATCGGCGAACTGCCGATCCCCGACGAACTGCGCTCCCGCCTCCAGATTCGGATGAACGCCCTCCGCCGCGAGGTGGACCGCCTGCGGGACATCCTCGCGGACTTCCTCGCCTTTGCCGGAAAGGTCCACGTCGAGCCGGTCAAGACAGATCTGAATAGTCTGATCGGCGAACTGGTGGACTTCTACCTCCCCGAGGCGGAGCGGCACGGCGTGCGGCTGCGGCCGGCCCTGTGGAAGGACCCGGTCATCGCGACCGTGGACCCGAAACTTATCAAGCAGGCCCTGCTGAACCTGGTGATCAATGCCACGCAGGCCATCGTCGGCCGAGGCGGCGCCGCTCCCAACGCCCCGAGGGAGATCATCCTCCGCACCGGCGTGGGGCGCGAGGCCGACAGCGGGCCGGTCGCGATCATCCACGTCATCGACACCGGGCCGGGTATGGACGAGCAGACGCTCGGGCGGATCTTCACGCCGTACTTCACGACCAAGTCCGGCGGCTCGGGCCTGGGGCTGCCGACGGCCCGCCGGCTCATCGAGGAGCACGGGGGGCGGATCGACGTCCACTCGGAGGTGGGCAAGGGGTCGGACTTCGTGATCACGCTGCCGGTGACCCCGCCGCCTCGCGGCTGAGCGGCGCTACTCCGGCACCGTTGCCACTTGCGTCGAGGTGGCCGTGGGTCGGTGCACGGCGGCACGCGACCGGAAGTAGCGGTCCCGGTCTGACTGGCCGCAGCCGGCGGCCAGAAGCATGCCGGCGAGAAGGACGAAGGGCAGCGCGCGGCGGCATCGTGGGCGGCGCATCGGTAACGGCTCCGACGGCGGAGGGAGGCTTGGCGTTGGGGTGTGGGGCCCCGCCTGTCGCCGGACGAATCGGCCCGGCGTGGGGCTGGGGCGCGGCGGGGCGGCTCGCGGACCAGTGGCGCGGTGCGTGCCGCGAGGTTCCTGCCGCTTGGGTGGGGCGGCGCCGGCCTCTATCGGACCGGCGCGTTTGACGGACCCCGAGGGGCCATTACGATCCCCTGCCGCCGGACGTCCGGAAGCAATGGGGTGGGGGACAAGGAACGCTCATGCTCAAGCCCGCCTTCAGCACGGTCGCCTGCCCCGAGTGGACCCTTGACCGCGTCCCTGCCGCCGCGCGGGAGTTCGGCTTCGGGGCCGTGGAACTCCGCACCTTCGGGCCCGCCTCCAGCGACCTGCCCTGCGACCCGGCCCTCACGGAGGAGAGCAAGACCCGGGCGGCCTTCGCCCGCCACGGCATCGAGATCGTCTCGCTGGCGACCTCCTGCCGCTTCGACGAGCCGATCCTGCCGCCGGTGATCGGCGCAGTGATCTCAGACACCGAGCGGTCGGTGCGCGAGGCGAACCGGGCGGTGGATCTGGCGATCGGGCTGGGGTGTCCGGTGGTGCGCGTCTTCGGCTTCGAGATCCCGGCGCGCGAGCGGCGCGTCTCCGGGCTGGCCCGGATCGCGGACCGGCTGCGCCTGGTGCTCGACCACGCCCGGGCCAGCGGCGTGAAGATCGCTGTGGAGAACGGCGGGTCGTTCCCGCGGGCGCTGGACCTGCTGGAGATCCTCGACGCCGTGCGGCACCCGCTGCTGGGCGCCTGCTACTCCATCGACCAGGGGCACGCGGCCGGCGAAACGCCCGCGGATGCGGTGCGAGAACTGGGCGACCGCCTGCTGATCGCGAGGCTGAAGGACTGGAAGGCAGGGCGTCCGGCGCCGCTGGGCGAGGGGGAACTGCCCTGCCGCGAGTATGTCACGGCGCTCGCCGAGGCCGGGTTCGATGGGCCGGTGGTTTACGAATGGCCACGGATGTGGGTGCGGGACATCGAGCCGGCCGAGACCGTGCTGCCGCGGGCGGCGCGGACGCTGTACTCGTGGATCGGCGGGGAGGCCGATGCCGCCGGAGCGGGGCAGCAGGGGGCGGCGAGATTGTCGGGTGTCTGACGATCCGGTCGAGCGCGGGCGGGAGGTCATCGCGGCGTGCCTGGAACTTGGGTTCGCCAGAGCGGGGATCGCCCCGGCGGCGCCGACGCAGCGCGAGCAGGAGTTCCTCGCGTGGCTCGCCGCGGGCAAGCACGGTGACATGGCGTACCTGGAGCAGTACCTGCGCGAGCGGCTGGACCCGCGCGTGCTGGTGCCGGGAGCCAGGTCGGTCATCATGGTGGCCGACCGCTACGCCGTGCGCGGCGAGGAGCCGCCAGCGGAGAGCGACCCGGATCGACCTCGCGGGCGGATCGCGAGGTACGTGCGAGGACGCGACTACCACTGGCAGATCAAGAAGCGGCTGCACCGGCTGGCGGACTCGCTGCGCCCACGCTATCCGGGGCACAAGTTCCGGACGGTCGTGGACAGCGCGCCGGTGCTGGAACGCGAACACGCCGCGAGGGCCGGGCTGGGGTGGATCG
>CALAFV010000023.1 GCA_937891445.1 uncultured Phycisphaerales bacterium
GCGGGAGGGTGAGTTTGCCGAGTTCGACGTCGCGGCGGAGGGGTTTGCCGACGACGGCCTCGGAGCCGGTGAGGTCGAGCAGGTCGTCCTGGATCTGAAAGGCGACGCCGAGGCGCATGCCGAACTCGGCGAAGCGCTCCGCCAGGTCGTCCGGAGCGCCCGCGTGGAGGGCGCCGAGGCGGCAGGAGGCGGCGATGAGCGAGGCGGTCTTGCGCTCGACGATCTCGAAGTAGGTTGCCTCGTCGAGGGAGTAGTCTTCGCGGTGGTGGAGTTGGAGCAGTTCGCCGGCGCAGAGGGTCATGCCGGTCTGGCCGATCAGCAGGGCGGTACGCTGGCCGAGGGGGCCGGGGATGCTGGAGCAGAGGCGGTAGGCGGCGGAGAAAAGGTAATCGCCGAGGATGACGGCGGCCTCGTTGCCGTGGAGGCGGTTGACGGTGGCGCCTTTGCGGCGGACGTCGGCCTCGTCGAGCACATCGTCGTGGACGAGGGTGGCCATGTGGATCATCTCGCACACGGCGCCGACGGTGATGTGGTCCTCCGACACGGTGGAGCCCGGGTCGGCGGCCAGGCCGCAAAGGGCGACCAGGGCGGGGCGGAGCATCTTGCCGCGGTAGGACTCGATGTGGCGGCAGAGGGCCTCGACGGGGGGGAGGTCGGTCCTCAGCGCGTCGTTGAAGCGCTGCTCGACGCGGGCCATGGCGTCCGCGATGGTCTGCTGGACGCCGAGAAGGTCGGGGGGAACGTCGAGGATGGCGGACATGGGGGAAGGGTAGGGAGGGGGCGTCAGAGCGGCCGCGGATGCTCGACGGTTCGCTCGCTTCGGACGTTCCCGGTGTTGAGCGTGGAGGCGGGCTCGAAGAGGAGGACGTGGGTCTCTTCTTCGGCGACGGGGCAGTGCTCGACGCCGCGGGGGACGATGATGAACTCGCCGGGGCCGAGCGTGACGTCGCCATCGCGGAGGCGCATGGTCAGGCGGCCCCGCACGACGAGGAACAACTCATCCTCGTGCTCGTGGTGGTGCCAGACGAACTCGCCCGTGAGTTTGACGAGTTTGACGGCGCAGTCGTTGACCTGGCCGGCGATGCGCGGGCTCCAGTGCTCGGAGAAGCGGGCGAAGGCGTCGGCGAGCGTGACCTTCTCGAGCATGACGGGCTCCATCAGTGCGCCAGTGGTGGCCCGCCGGCGCTCCTGCTGGGCGCTTCGCGCCGGCTTACTTCTCCGCCACGATGTACGTGATGTACGCCCGATCCGGGTCGCCGACTTCGCGCGGGCGGAAGATGCCGTTGCCGCCGCCCTTGCCGTCGTCGCCCTCCCAGTAGACGGTGGTCTTGCTGAATCCCGCGTCGGCGAGGATGTCGCGCAGTTCGGGGAGGGACCAGGTGCGCCAGTTGTACTCGAAGGCCCGGTTCATCTTCGAACCGTCCGGGAAGCGGAAGTGGATGAAGCACTGCATCTCGCCGGTGATGGGGTTGAGCCAGTGCTGGTCC
>CALAFV010000024.1 GCA_937891445.1 uncultured Phycisphaerales bacterium
GCGCCGGCGAAGGTGACGCCGGCGGCGGAGGACGCGGTCACGGCGCTGGTGGCGCTGGGCGAGACCCGGACGGAGGCGGAGCGGATTGTGACGCGGGCAATGCAGAAGAACCCGGCGCTGCGCGCAACCGACGAGATCCTGCAGGCGGCGCTGGCGGCGAGGTAGCCGCCGTCATAGGGCCGCAGATCAACAGATAGACGCAGATAGAAGAAGAGGAAGGGCGATCGGGTTCCTGGCTGCGTCCCGGTCTCCCTTCTGATCTGCGTTGATCTGCGTTGATCTACGGCTGAAGGGACAGGCGGCCGGCAGAGGCGGGAGGGCGGCGGGATGGGGCCGCGGCTATCTTTTGGCCCTATGCGCTACGCGGTGATCATGGCCGGGGGGTCGGGGACGCGGCTGTGGCCGATGAGCCGGGCGGAGAGGCCCAAGCAGCTGCTGCCGCTGATCCGCCGGCCGGGGGGCGGCGAGCCGGTGTCGCTGCTGGAGATGGCCGCGGAGCGCATCCACGATCTTGTGCCGCCGGAGCGGCGGTACATCTGCACGGCCGAGGCGTACCGCGACGCGATCAAGGCGGCGCTTCCGGAGTTCTCGGATGACCGGATCCTCGGGGAGCCGGCGCCGCGGGACACGGTCAACGCGGTGGGCTTCGCCGCGGCGGTGCTGCACAAGTTGGACCCCGGGGCGATCTTCGCTGTGCTGACGGCGGATCACCTCATCGAGCCGCGGGCGGTCTTCCGTGAGCGGATGGACCTGGGATACCGGCTGGTGGAGGCGGACCCCGGGCGGCTGGGGACGTTCTCGATCAAGCCGACGCACCCGGCGACGGGGTTCGGGTACGTCGAGCGCGGGCAGCCGATCGGGGGGGTGCCGGGGGCGGACGGGCTGGCGTTCCGCGTGGCGAGGTTCGTCGAGAAACCCAGCCTTGAGCGGGCGCAGGCGTACGTCGAGAGCGGGCACTTCGCGTGGAACAGCGGGATGTTCATCTTCAAGGCCGCGACGTTCCTGGAGTGCCTGAAGCGGTACAAGCCCGAGAGTTACGAGGGGGTGATGAAGATCGCGGAGGCGTGGGGGACGCCGCGGCAGCGCGAGGTGCTGGAGGAGGTGTACCCGACGCTGCCGAAGATCAGCGTGGACTACGCCGTGATGGAGCCGGCCTCGCGCGAGCCGCCGCCGTCGCCCGTTCTGGCCAAGGGGAAGACTGCGGCGGTGCACCCGACCGTGTGCACCGTGCTGATGGACCTGACGTGGCTGGATGTGGGGTCATGGCCGGCGTACGCGCAGACGCTCACGCCCGACCGGGAGGGAAACCGCGCCGGGGCCGCGGCGGAGAACGGAGGCGCCGTCTTCGGGCCGGGGACGCGGGACTCGATGGTCGTCAGCGACGAGCCGGGGCACACCGTGGCGCTGCTGGGGTGCAAGGACCTCATCGTCGTGCACACGAAGGACGCGACGCTGGTGATGCCGCGCGCGATGGCGGAGGAACTCAAGAGCCTGCACGCGATGCTTGAGCCGCGGTTGAAGTAGGGAGTCCCGGGCTGAAAGCCCGTGCCGCGGCTCGTCGTCTTCGGGCGCCAACAATCGGGCGTGCGGTATCTGTGCATCGATCTTGGGGACAAGCGAACCGGGCTCGCGGCGGGAGATGCGCAGACGGGGGTTGTGGCGCCGGTTGGGGTGATCGAGACGCCGGCGAACGTGCAGGGCGGGGAAGCGCTGCTGCGGGACCTTGAGCGCGCGGTGCGGAAGCACCTGGGGGATGATCCGGCGCGGTCGCCGGGGGTGCTGGTGGTGGGGCTGCCGCTGAACATGGACGGGACGGAGGGGCCGCGGTCGAAGGTCGTGCGCGCGTTCGCCACGAGGCTGGCGGAGCGGACGGGGCGCGAGGTGCGGCTCCATGATGAGCGGCTCTCGACGGCGGAGGCGGACTGGTCGATGGCCCGCTCGGGGCTGACGCGCGGGCAGAAGAAGGCCCGGCGCGACGCCCTCGCCGCCGCGGCGATCCTCCGCGACTTTCTGGCGCAGGAGCGTGCCGCGGCGGGCGCTGCGCTGCCGGATGCCGACCCCACCGACGACCTTGACGACCCCGCCCCCCCTGGATGAACCCCGGCGCACACGCCCCGGGGCATTCCCGAATAACGTCCCCCGTAGGCCCGTTCTCCTTCTGGCCCCACGCCTGGCCCCGGAGCGCACACGCATGCACGCCGTCTGGCTCCTTCCCATCTTCGCTTCGCTCCCGCTGCTTCAGGCCGGCGCTGTGCCGCCCGCGGCCCAACCGGTCGCGAGCCGGCCCGCCGCGGCGGAGCCCGAGTTCCGCACAGCCGAGGACCTGCTCGCCGCGCTGGAGACCGCCGACCGCGACCTGCACACGCTCAGCGCGGAGATCCGCTACACGCGGGAGTTCGGGTCGATCGAGGGGAACACGCAGCAGGAGTGGACGGGGGTGCTGCACTACAACGCCAACCTGACCGGCGATGGCCCCACGCAGGGGCCCGGCGACGGCGGGCAGGCGCGGCCGGCGCGGCGGGGCTTTGCGGTGCTGTTCGACGAGTCGATCCTCGACAACCGGCGGCGCAAGGAGCGCCGCGACTTCGTCTTTGACGGCGAGTGGCTCGTCGAGCGGCTGCACGGGGAGCGGCAGATGATCCGCCGGCGCGTCGTGCCGCCGGGGCAGGTGGCCGACCCGCTGCGCATCGGCGAGGGGCCGTTCCCGATCCCGATCGGGCAGAAGCGTGACGACATCCTGCGGCGCTTCGATGTTGCGCTGCTGCCGCCGGATGATGGGTGGGACCAGCCGCTGCCGGCATGGCTCCGCGAGTCGTGGCAGGTGCGTCTGGTCCCCAAGCCTGGGACGGACGAGGCCCGCGAGTTCCAGGAGGTGCGCCTGTGGTACCAGCGGATGACGCCGCCGGGCGGAGGCGAGCCGAGGCTGCTGCCGCGGATGGCGCGGACGAAGAACTTCGACGGGGGCGCGGCGGAAGTTCTGCTCACCAACCTTGAGCCGAACCAGCCCATCCCGCCCGGCGTTTTTGATACAGCCCCACCGCCGCCGGGAGCCGGTTGGGATGTGACGACCCAGGAGTACCGGGGCGGATTCGATAACGAAGGGAAGCAGCGCCCGTAAGAGAGCGCGGAGCACGCGGCCCCTTTCACGGAGGCATCGGTGCAGAAACGACTGGGACGTCGAGGGCGCGGGCGCGCGGCGGCGGCACTCGTCGCGGCCGCGGCGATGGCGCCGGCGCGGTGGAGCCT
>CALAFV010000025.1 GCA_937891445.1 uncultured Phycisphaerales bacterium
GGGGTTGCCCGAGGAAATCACACAAACCTCGGGAAATGGCACAAATCTGTGCCGTCCTAGCACATTCCGCCCAGATCGCGATCGGCAAAAGTACGGATTGCATCCCTTGCGCGAGCCGGTCACCCGACCCGCCGCCGGGGTGCGCCAGAAGGTTCTCGGACCTTGCTCGCCGCGGGTCAGGCCCGCGGCTCAGGTCACCGCGCCGATCCCCAGCAACGCCAGCACGATCAGCAGCACGGCGATGATGAGAAAGATCGCGAAGAGCACCTTCGCCACCGCCGCAGACCCGCGCGCCACGCCGCTGAAGCCCAGCGCCCCGGCGATGACGGCGATGATAAACGCGACGACCGCCCACCACAGCAGACTCATGCGGAGCCCTCCCGTCAAAGCCGCTCGGCGGGCCGCCGCCGATGCGATCAATGGAGGGTCGGTCGCGCCGATGGAGAGCCGATGGAGCCTGCGTAAAAACCCGCTGACCCCCGCGCCAAAGTTGCGCATCAGCCGGGCCCGCGGCCGGCCGACCGCCGCGCCCGCTCACGGACGAGCCATTCGTCCAGCAGCCGCGCATTGCGGAGGTTCGCCCGAAACGCCGCATCGAAGACGTCCCCCGCGACCGGGACGGCCCCGACGACCAGGTCCACCGCGAGGTTGGCCAGCATGCGCCCCATGAGCCAGCGCGGGGCTCCCAGCCGCTGTGCCTCGTAGATCAGATAGCCCCCCATCAGCGTCGTCGCCGCATCCCCCAAACCGGGGATCAGGCCCAGCAACGGGTCCAGCCCGAAGCGAAAGCCGATCCCGGGGACCTCAAACTGGGCATCCAGCAGCCGGGCCAAGGCGCGGACGCGCTCGGCGATCCGATCTGCCTCCGGGGATGTCGGGTCGACGGCCGCCACGGCATGGTCCTAGGCGCATCCCCGCGACCGCGCCTGAGACCGTCCCAACCGCCACAAGGCGGGCGCCGGCTGACCAATGAAAGACCCCGGCCCGCCCCGGGAGAGGGAGCGGGCCGGGGCCACCGTGTGCACGAGCGCCGGCAGCGGTTCAGTCGATGCGGCCGCCGGAGCGGCGGAGTTGCCGGTCGGTGTCCCGCTCCTCCGTGCGCACGTCCTGGACATAGCCGGTGGGCCGGATGTTCACCGTTCCAGCCCCGTACTGGATCGACCGGGCGCACAGCGCCGGCACGCCGTCGATCGTGACCGGCACGCCGACCAGCATGATCCAGTCGTTGCGCCTGAAGTTCAGGTCGTCGATTTCGTCCTCCGGGCCCAAGTCCACCAGTTTGATCTCGCCGCTCTCGAGGCGCACCGCCGCGAGCAGGTGATCCTCGTCGTCGTGCTCGAAGGTGCTCTCCCAGGTGCGGAGGATCTCGCCGCTGATGCGCTGCATCTGACCGGCCGGCATGGCGCCGCGCTCGCCCCCCCACTGCTGCCGCTGCACGTTCACCGTGCGCCCGCCGGCCTGCACGCTCGTCGCCAGCAGCACCGGACGCTGGTTGATCTGGCCGCGCATCGCCGTCAGCGTGATCCGATCGCCCTCGTTGAGATTGAGGTTGGACAGCGTCCGCCGCGGCCCCAGGTCCACGTTGTGGATGCGCCCATCCTCGGACTGCACGCGAGCCAGGACGTGCTCGTCGCGCATGCCGGAGAACCGAACCGTGTTGAGGCTC
Source organism: uncultured Phycisphaerales bacterium (assembly GCA_937891445.1). Classification (GTDB taxonomy): domain Bacteria; phylum Planctomycetota; class Phycisphaerae; order Phycisphaerales; family UBA1924; genus CALAFV01. The sequence goes on from CALAFV010000025.1 coordinate 1,667, forward strand.
TCAATCTCGCCGCGGAGCGTCTCCTGGCCCATCGTCTGTTCCCACCGCGACGGGCGCTCGAAGCGGTCATCCTCGAACCGGTCCTGCCAGTCATCATCGGTCCATGAGCGGCGCTCGAAACCTCGCTGCCCGGCGCCCTCATCCCAGTCGCGGAACGGGTCCTGCTCGTACCGCGTGGGCGTCTGCCCCTGCCACCGATCCGGCTGCTGCATCCCGCGGCGCTCCACGCGGGCTGGGCCCAGGCGCAGTTGATTCAACTCATCGCGGCTGATCGTGTGGTAGGCGTCGAAGTTGCCGTCGTTGTCGAAGTCGATGGCGATGCGCACCCGCTCGCCGCCGCCCATGGGCCGCTGGCCGCGCTGCTGCCACGGCTGTCCCTGCTGCCACTGTTGCCCCTGCTGCCATTGCTGGCCCTGCTGCCACTGCTGCTGACCCTGCATGCCCTGGCCTTGCGTCTGCCAGCGCGTCGGCCGGCGCTGCTCATCCTGCCACGAGCCCCCGACCTGCTGGTCGCGCCGACGCGGCGGCTCCTGCTCATACATGCGGTCGTCGTCGCGCTGCATCCTGTCGTACTGCTGCTGCCCCAGCGCCGGGGCCGCGGTCAGGGCCGCGGCGGCCAGGAGCAGAGCGGGGGTGCGATGCCGTGCGTGCGTCATGGGTGCCTCCTTGCCTGTCGTTCGGTTGTGCGGGACGGCAAAGGCGGACGCCGGCGTCGGCCGGCGCCCGCCGCGGCGGATCACCGGTTCGGACCCTCGTCGAGCCACCGCTCGACATTGGGGTCGTCCGTGTAGTAAATCGTCTCGGTCGTCTGTGTCCGGCTGGACTCGCGCGTCGCCGCCGGCGTCACGCGGGCGCCGCGGTCGCTCGCCACCGACTCCGACCGCCACGCGCCCGATTCACCGGGCTTGGGGAAGGTCGGCGCATCCTGGTAGTCGCTGTAGTACGTGAACTCGCCGTAACCGATCTCCGAGTAGTAGTTGACGTCGCCGTAACTCACCCCGCGGCCGCGCCGCCTCGCTCCTTCGTCCGAAACGGTCGCGACGCGCCCCGTCTCACGCTTCTGCTCCTTCTCGCGATCCGTGCGATGCGACACCGTCGTCGTGCGAGCCTCCGTGCGCTGCGTGCCTTCGCCGCGCAGCAGGAGCACGTCGTCCCCGCGCCGGTTGAACTCACTGACGTACTCCGGCGAGGCCGGCGGCAGGTTCATCATCTGGTATTGCTGGTCATACCGGTACTGGTCATACCCCGCCGGCTGCATCATCGGCTGCTGCTGCGTGCCCCCCTGCCAGCCCAGGGAGCGGTCGCCGCGCATGTACGCGGCGTCATCGGGGTGCATCCCGGCCTGCGTCGTCCGATACGTCGCCCGCTGGTAGGTCGCGCCCTGCTGCTTTGTCGCATCGGGCTCCTCCCATGCGCGCTTCCATGCGTCGCGGTCGTACGCCCCCTCGCGCTCGCGGTAGATCGCCCCGGTCTGCCGGACCGTCGCGCGCCCCGCGGGACCGACTTCGCCGCTGCGCCGGTACAGGTCGCTCTCCCCCGGCTGGTTTGTCGCCTGCGCGAGCGCCGGCGCCGCCGCGGCC
>CALAFV010000026.1 GCA_937891445.1 uncultured Phycisphaerales bacterium
TTCAGCGGTAGAACGTCAGCTTCCCAAGCTGAATGTCGCCGGTTCGATCCCGGTCGCCCGCTTTAAGACAATCGACAGTCGGCTGTAAGACGAAGACCGGCAATGGTTGCGACCCATTGCCGGTTGTTGTTTTGTGCCTGCACGCGGCCTCTGGCGGCTTGGGTGATATTTCGGCTCGCGCGGCTGTGAGCCAGCAGCGGCGTGCCATGCGCCCGTGGCGGTCGTTGCGAGCGGGGTGGACCTCGCGAAGGCGATAAGAGACACTAGGGCGCCGGCCTTGTGCGATCTGGTGAACGCCGCTCAAGTAGGGCAACTGACTCAAAATCGGTTGTTTGTCAGTGCCGGGTGAGGCCGGAGGCCGGTGCGGGGTGGGTGTGGGTGCTGGCACCGTTCGTGGCGGCCGCGGGAGATCCGTTGGTCTCGCCCTCCTGTACGTGCGGTTCGGTCGCGGGGAGCGGCGAGGGTGATGTGGCGGGGCGGCGGCGGGCGTAGCGGGCCAGGAGGGCGCCGGCGTCGTCGAGGAGGGAGTAGGCGACGGGGGTGATCAGAAGCGTGAGGATGAGGGAGAGGGACTGGCCGCCGATGACGACGATGGCGACGGCGCGGCGTTCCTCAGCGCCGGGGCCGGTGCCCAGGGCCAGCGGGAGCATGCCGCCCACAAGAGCGAGGGTCGTCATGAGGATCGGGCGCAGGCGGTCGCGGTTGCCCTGGATAATCGCCTCGTAGCGCGGCATCCCCTGGCGGCGCAGCAGGTTCATGTGGTCGATCTGGAGGATCGCGTTCTTCTTCACCACGCCGAAGAGGACGAGGATGCCCAGCGCCGAGTAGAGGTTCAGCGAACTGCCCGCCAGGTACAGCGACAGGAACGCAAAGGGGACGGAGAGGGGCAGCGAGAGCAGGATCGTGAAGGGGTGGACGAAACTCTCGTAGTTGGACGCCAGGATCATGTACATGAAGATGATCGAGAGCGCGAAGGCGATGAGGAACTCGCGGAAGGTCCGCTCCAGTTCGCGGCCGCGGCCCAGCACGCGGATGGTGTAGGCGGGGGGCATGCCCATGGCGTCGATCTCGTCGCGGAGGGCATCGAGACGGTCGGCCAGGGCGTAGCCGGGGGCGACCGAGCCGCGGACGTTGGCGGCGCGCTGGCGGTCGAGGCGGTCGATGCGAGCGGCGGCGGTGGCGGGTTCGAGGGTGGCGATGTTGCGGAGTTCGACCGTTTTGCCCGGGGCGGCACTGGCGGGGATGAGCAGGCGCGGCAGGCCGGAGGCCTCGCTGCGGTATTGGCGCATGAGACGGAGTTGGACGTCGTAGTCCTCGCTCGTGGCTGGATCGCGGAATCGCGTGACTTCCTGGTCGCCGCCGACGAGGACGCGCAGGGCGGCGCCGATGTCGCGGGCGGTGACACCGAGGTCGGCGGCGCGTTCGCGGTCGATGCGGACGCGGAGTTCGGGGGTGGTGAGTTTGAGCGTGGTGTCGGCGTCGGCGATGCCGCCGATCTCCAGGGCGCGAGCGCGGAGGTGCTCGGTGTACTCGGCGAGTTTCTCCAGTTCGGGGCCGCGGATGGCGATGTCGATGTCGAAGTTGCCGCCGCCGATGTTGAAGGCGGGGAAACTGCGGACGCTGATGCGCAGGTCGGGATAGCCGCGGAGGGCGCGGCGGAGGTCCTGCATCACGTCGGACTGCGAGATGTTGCCGCGCCAGGCCGCGCCGGGGTCGCCGCGGAGGAGGGAGGAGAAGAAGCGTCCGATGGAGAAGACGCGCTCCTCGTGCGGGGCGATGCGGACGTAGACGTTGGCCTGGTTGACCTGGCCGAGGAAGGAGCCGCCGACGGAGGCGAGGGTGGTGCGCACGGCGGGGTGGGCGCGGATGCGCTCCTCGACCTGGCGGACGGCGGCGTCGAAGGACTCGAAACTCGTTCCCTCCGGGCCGCTGATGTTGACGGTGAACTCGCCCTCGTCCACGTCGCTGGGGAGGTAGTCCTGTTTGAGCAGGCCGTAGAGCGGGACCGCCGAGAGCATGATCAGCACGGCGACCAGCGCGGCGACGATGCGGAAGCGCATGACCGTCCGCAGCATCGCGACGTAGACGCGGTCGATGACGGCGTAGAACCCGCTGCGGGACGTATGGCCGTTGCCGCCGGGCTTGACGTGCAGCATGCGGGCCGAGAGCGTCGGCGTGAGGGTGAAACTGACCAGCAGGCTGACGAGGACGGCCACGGCGGCGGTGATGCCGAACTGGTAGAGGAACCGCCCGGAGATCGAGGACATGAAGGAGACGGGGACGAAGATGACCACCAGCGAGAGGGTGGTGGCCAGGACGGCCAGGGCGATTTCCGCGGTGCCCCGCCGCGCGGCCTCCATGGGGCCCAGGCCCTTCTCCTCGGCGAAGCGGTAGATGTTCTCGAGGACGACGATCGCGTCGTCGATCACGATGCCGACCATGAGGACCAGGGCGAGCATCGTCACGCTGTTGAGCGTGAAGTCCAGGGCCCACATCACCGCGAAGGTCGAGATGACCGAGGTGGGGATCGCGATGGCGGCGATGACGGTGGAGCGCCACGAGCGCATGAAGGCCAGGACGACCAGCGAGGCGAGGATCGACCCCAGGATGAGGTGGACGTTGATCTCGTGCAGGGCGGCGTGGATGTAGCGCGACTGGTCGCGGATGACCTCGAGGGTCACGCCCGGGGGGAGTTGGTGGCGGAGGATCTCGAGGTTGGCCTTGACCTCCTCAATGACCTTGACGGTGTTGGCGCCGGACTGGCGGCGGATCTCGAGCGTGACCGCGGGCTGGCCGTTGAGGCGGGAGGCCGAGCGCTGCTCGCGGGTGCCGTCCTCGGCCACGCCGATGTCGCGGATGCGGATAGGCGCGCCGTCCACGACGGCGATGACGATGTCGTTGAAGGCCTCGGCGGTGGTGAGTTTGCCGAGCGTGCGGAGGACCTGCTCGCGGACGTCGCCCGTGAGATTGCCGCCGGGGACGTCGGAGTTCTGGCGGATGATGGCGTCGCGGACCCAGGTGATCGGGATGCCCAGGGCCGCGAGGCGATCGGCGTCCACCCAGACGTTCACGGTCCGCTCCAGCCCGCCGACGATGTTGACCTCGCCGACGCCGCTGGAGCGTTCAAGTTGGGGCTTGACGGTCTTGTCCGCGATCTCCGTCAGTTCGCGGATCGAAAGGACGCCCGAGAGGGCGATGGTCAGGACGGGAGAGGAGTCGTTATCGAACTTGGAGACGACGGGGGGATCGGCGTCGTCGGGGAGGCGCCGGACGGCGGCGGCGACGCGGTCGCGCACGTCCTGGGCCGCGGCGTCGATGTCGCGGTCCAGCCGGAACGTCGCCATGACGAACGACTGGCCCTGGCCGGAGATGGAGCGGAGTTCCTCGATCCCCTCGACGGTGTTGATGGCCTCTTCGAGGGGCTGGGAGACCTCGGTCTCGACCTCCTCCGGCGAGGCGCCGGGGAGGGTGGTCCGGACGCTGACGGTCGGCAGGTCCACGGAGGGAAGGCGGTCCACGCCGAGGCTCATGTACGCGGAGGCCCCGACGACGACCAGCGCGAGGATGAGCATCGTCGCGAAGACGGGACGGCGGATGCAGATTTCAGCGAGTTTCTGCATGGGCCTCCCCGGGCGTACGCGGAGCGCGGCGCGGCGTGAGCGACCGGTCCGCGGGGCGGTCCGGCCGAATCGGGTTGGATCGTGAACATGCGGGCATCGGTCGAGTCATCGGCCCCCGGGAGTCGATATGGCCACACCCCGCCGAGCGGCGGTCTCCAGAAAGAGGAATAGAAAGCCGACGGCCAACTATTCGCCGTCCGGTGGGATAATCCACTTACCCCCAAGATCGGAGTCCGCTGCATGGACCAACGCTGGAAGCCAGGCCCGAGGTTCCTCGCCCTGATCGCGGCCGGGACGCTGGGCGTGATGGCGCCGGGGTGCGGCCACGATGAGCGGGCTGGCCCGGGCCGCGTCGCCGAGCGTCCGCCGACAGCGGTGGAACTGGCCCCGGTCAGGATCGGCGCGGCCGAGCGGTTCATCGATGTGTCGGGCACGCTCTTCGGAGAGGAGGAGACGGTCGTCTCGTCCAAACTCAGCGGGCGGGTGGTCGAGGTGCTCCACGATGTGGGGGACGTGGTGGAGCCGGGGAGCGTGCTGGCCCGGCAGGAGACGGCCGACTACGAACTGCGGCTCGCGGAAAGCCGGGCCCTGCTTCAGGCCTCGCTCGCCAAACTCGGGCTGAAGGAGTTGCCGGGGGAGGGGTTCGACCTGTCGGAAGTACCGACGGTGGAGCGGGCCCGCGCTGAGGCCGCCAACGCCGAGGCCCGGTTCCGGCGGGCCGTGCAGTTGTTCCAAGAGGTGCCGCCGCTGATCTCGGAGCAGGAGTTCAACGACGCCGTGACGCGGCGGGATGTGGCCCGCAGCGATGCGGATGTGGCCCTGCTCAACGCGCAGGCGGTGCTCGCGGAGGCCCGGACCCAGGCCGCGGCCGTGGCGCTTGCGGAGCAGCGGCTGGCGGACACGGCGATCCGCGCCCCCGCGGGGCCCGACGGGAAGGGGCCGACGTACCGCGTCGCGGAGCGGCTGGTGTCGCTGGGGGAGTACCTGACGGAAGGGAAGCCGGTGTTCCGGCTCGTGGCGGCGGAGTTGATCAAGTTCCGCGCGGAGGTGCCGGAGCGGTTCGTCGGGCAGGTGCGCGAGGGGCAGGAGGCCCGGGTGTGGATGGAGGCGTACCGGGAGCCGTTCGCGGGGAAGGTGGCGCGGATCTCGCCGAGCATCAACCCGACGACGCGGACGTTCCGGATCGAGGTCCACGTGCCGAACCCCGAGGGGCTGCTGCGGCCGGGGGCGTTTGCGCGTGGGCGGATCGTGGTGGCGCGTGACGAGGGGGTGACGTTCGTCCCGTCGTCGGCCGTGGTCACGTTCGCGGGGGTGCGGCGGGTGTTCAGCGTGCAGGACGGGAAGGCGGTCGAGCACCGCGTCGAGTTGGGGGTGGAGGACGGGGGGTTTGTCGAGATCCGCGGGGGGCTGCCGGTCGATCAGGTTGTGACCACCGGCGCGGCGGCGTTGGCCAACGGGGTGCCGGTGGTGGTCGGCGGTAGTTGAGGCTCGTGCCGCGGCGCGGAGACGAGTCGGCGCAGGGTGATCGAGGTCTCCAGCAGGCGGCCGTCGCGGAGCAGGCGCAGGCGCCGGATCTCGCCGTGGCGGCGGAGCAGCCGGCGGACCGGCTCGCGGTCGGCCGCGCCGACTGAGCGGCCGTCGAGTTCGATCAGGATGTCGCCGGGTCGGAGGCCGGCCTCCGCCGCGGGGCTTCCGTCGAGAACGCGCAGGATGCGCAGGCCGGAGTGGGGGGGCAGGGCCGCGGCGAGCGTCAGGCCGCTCATGTCGAACTCGAGGGGTTCGGGGAAGGCGTCGTTGGGTTCGAGAATCAGCCGCCGGCCGGGGCCGTCGAAGATCACGCGGAACTTGTGCAGGAAGCCACCGCCGATGAGGACGTCGAAGCGGCTGGTTGCGAGGGCGCCGGTGCGGTCATCTGAGAGGCCGATCAGCGGCAGGTCGAAGCGGAGATCGCCGAGTTGGATGGCCTCCATGCGGCAGAGGGTCTGGCGGACCTCGCCGCCGACGCCGAAGCCGGTGGTGGCTTCGATCGACCAGTCGGCTGCTTCGGCGAGGCGATGGCGGCGGGCGAAGGGCGTCGTCGCGGCGAGGGCCAGACCGGCGCCGGTGTCGAGCATGCACCGGGCGGGGAGCGGTTGGGCGCCGGGCGGCGTGAGCAGGGCCTCAATGAACGTGTACCCGTGCAGACGCGTCGGCAGGACGATGCCGGGGCCGTCGTACTCGAAGCCGGCGGGGTGGATGGTCATTCGGGCCGCCGCGTAGTCGATCTCGATGATGCGGCCGCGGAAGAAGTCGTTGCCGATCAGGCCGTGGATCGGCCTGCCTTGGAACTGGGTGAGGGGGGAGAAGTCGATCGCCATGAGCGGGCGAGGGCGGAGCGAGAGGCCGGTGAGGCCGAGGGAGACGGCGGAGGTCCGACCTCGCTCGCTAGTTCCCTCGCCCGCGCCGCCGCCGCGGCCGCCGGCGTGCTCGAGGATGCCCACCATCCGGGCCACACTGAGGTCGATGCAGGTCGAGGGGGCGCCGGTGTCGAGGCAGAAGCGGTACGGGCCGCGGCCGTCGATGGTGACGGGGAGGTAGATGCGGTGCTCGTAGATCTCGACGGGGATGGCGGTCGGTAGGGCGTGGGCAGAGGTGTTGCCGGCGGGGGGGGGGGGC
>CALAFV010000027.1 GCA_937891445.1 uncultured Phycisphaerales bacterium
GGGGCCGGGTCTGACGCTCCAGCCGACGGCCCTGGTGCACGAGGCGTACCTGCGTCTGGTCGGCGCGGGGGCGAGCGGCGGGGATGGGGTGTCCTGGCAGAACCGGGGGCACTTCTTCGGCGCCGCGGCCCAGGCGATGCGCCGGATCCTCGTGGACCGCGCCCGCCGCGTGCGGGCCCTGAAGCACGGCGGCGGTCAGCCCGTCGAGCCGCTGCACGACAACGCCGAGGTCCTCCGCCCGGACACGCCTTCGCCCGATGAGCCCCTCGACCTCCTGGCGCTCGACGAGGCCCTCGACCGGCTCGCCGAGCGCGACGAGCGGCAGGCGCAGATCGTCATGCTGCGCTACTTCGCGGGGCTGACCGTCGAGGAGACCGCCGCGGCGATGGACCTCTCGCCGGCGACCGTCAAAAACGAGTGGACCTACGCCCGCGCGTGGCTCCGGCGCGAGATCGAGGGGAGGGCCGGCCGGTGATCCGCGAAGCCCCTCCCATCCAGCCGAACGCCAAGGAACTGTTCGCCGCGGCGAGCGCACTCCCGCCGCACGAGCGCACAGCCTTTCTCCGCTCCCGATGCGGCGACGACCGGACGCTGCTCGAGGAGGTCGAGTCTCTCCTTGCGTTCCACGACGCCGACGGCCCGTTCCTCGACCGCCCCGCGATCGAGGAGTTCGTCGCATCCCCGATCGCCCCCGCTGCGGGCGCGACGATCTCGCCGGGGCAGCGGATCGGCCGGTTCACGGTTGTTGATGCGATCGGCGAGGGGGGCATGGGCGTCGTGTACGCGGCGAGGCAGGATTCGCCGGACCGGCTGGTTGCGCTCAAGGTGCTGCGCCCCGGCACGGTGCGTCCGACGATGCTCCGCCGCTTCCGGCAGGAAGCCGCGGCTCTGGCCCGGCTCCAGCACCCCGGCATCGCGCAGATCTACGAGGCCGGCCTGGCCGACGACGACAGCGACCTTGGGGTCCCGCGCCCCTACATCGCGATGGAACTGGTCCGCGGCACGCCGCTCACCGCCTACGCGGATGCTCGCGAACTGCCGCTGGCCGACCGCATCGCCCTGCTGGCGCAGGTCTGCGACGCGGTGCACCACGCGCACCAGCGCGGCGTGATCCACCGCGACCTCAAGCCGGCAAACATCCTCGTGGACGATGAGGGACGCCCCAAGGTGCTGGATTTCGGCATCGCGCGCGTGATGCACGACGGCACGGGGGCGGGCGCCGCGACGCTCGAACAGACCCACGCCCTGCGAGTGGTCGGCACGCTCCCGTACATGAGCCCGGAGCAGGCCGGTGGCGGGGCGGTGACGGCCGCGAGCGACGTGTACGCGCTGGGCGTGATTCTCTACGAACTCGTCGTGGGGCGCCCGCCGCTGGACCTCGCGGATATGGCGCTGCCCGCCGCGGTGCGGCTGATCACGCAGCAGGAGCCGGTGCGGCTGGGCGCGATCGACCGGCGCTGGCGCGGCGACCTGGAGATTATCGCGGAGGCGGCGCTGCGGAAGGAGCCGGGCCGGCGCTACGCCTCCGCGGCGGAACTCGCGGCCGACCTGCGGCGGTTCCTCCGCCATGAGCCGATCACCGCGCGCCCGCCGACGCTCGTGTACCAACTCGGCAAACTCGCGCGGCGGCACCGGGCCATGGCGGGCGCCGCCGCCGGCATCGCGGTGTCGCTGGTCATCGGGTCGGCCGCGACCTCGCTGGCGCTCGTGCACGCCATGCGGGCCGAGCGTGCTTCCGCCGAGCACCTGGTCGAGGCGCGGGCCGCCGCGGCGAGGGTGGGCGAACTGGCCGCGTTCCTCCGCAAGACGCTCAGCCACGCCGAGCCCGGCGCGACGCGCGGGCGCGACACGACGCTGCTGCGCGAGATGCTCGACGCGGCCGCGGCCGAGTCGTGGACCGCCGCGCCCGATCACCCGGAGGCCCGTGCCGAGATCCAACTCACCCTCGGCCAGACGTACCTGGCCATCGGTGAGTACGACGCCGCCGCGGCGCTGATCGGCGCCGCGCTGGCGATCCGCACAGAGATTCATGGCGAGCACCACCTCGAGACCGCGCGGGCCGTGCAGGCGCTGGCCGGCGTGCACCTCGACAGGGCCGACTTCCCGGAAGCCACAGCGCTCCTGCGCCGGGCGGTGGAGATCCGCACGGCGCTCCTGGGCCCCGAGCACCCAGACACGCTCGACTCCGCGGCCATGCTGGCGCGGACGATGCTCGAATGGCCCGACGACGACACCTGGGCCGAGGCTTTCAATCTGGCGCAGCGCACGCTCGACATCCAGAGACGCGTGCTGGGTAACAACGACCCGGCGGTTGCGGCGAGCCTCATCTCCATCGCCGTCGCCCATCGTCAGGCCGGCCGGAGCGCTGAGGCCGAAGCGGCACTGCGGGAGGCGCTGGAGATCCGCGAGGCACAGTTCGGAGACGATTCGCCGGAGATCGCGGGGATCCTCGTGAACCTGGCTCTGGCGCGCGAACAGGCCGGGGATCTCGCCGAGGCTGATCGCTTGCTGTCGCGGGGCATCGACATCCGGCGGCGCATGCTGGAGCCCGCGCACTCGGCTCTGGCGTTTCCGCTGGTGCGCCTGGCGGGCGTGCGCATCGCGCAGGGGCGGCCCGCAGACGGCGAGACGCTCGCTCGCGAGGCCGCCGAGGTCCTGTCGCAGCGCCTCGGGCCCGATCACCCGCAGACCGGTGAAGCGATGGCCGCGGTCGCGGACACGCTCGCCGCGCAGGGGCGCTGGCGCGAGGCCGCGGAGCAGTACGCCGCGGGCGCCGACCGCATCGCACGCCGCGACGGCGAGAACCACTGGCGCGCCGTGGAACTGCGCCGGCTCGCCGCGGAAGCGACGTCGCGCGTCGGCCGCTGACTTGCGGGGAAGGCGGAGGCCGCATCATGAGCCAGCCGCGCGACCTGGAGAAGCGGTCGGTCCCGGTCCCGGATGACCTCCGCCGCTTCCTCGTCCGCGTCAACGAATCCATCACCCGCGCGCACTGGATCGACCGGCTCAGGCGGCCGTCGTCGGTAAGGTCACGGGCCGGCGCTGGTGCTTGCGCGGCGGACGGCTTCCCGGATCTCGCGTTCGGTGGCGCGGTCCAGGCGGCGGTCGGCGACGGTGCCGGAGATGACGATGCTGGCTCCGCCCGATTGCAGGGCCGCGAGGAGTTCATCGACCTCGGAAATGAGCGGCAGGCCGACGCGCAGATCCCGGAGCGGGCGGATGCGCGCAACCGCGACGCCGCTGACCGGGCTGGCCTCGCCCATGCGCAGGTCTTCAACGCGGCCGGAGCCGACGATGTCCACGCCGCGGTTGAAGTACTCGACCTCGCCGATCAGCAGCGTGTAGTCCTCCAGACGCAATGTGGCCCGGCCCAGGCCGGTGGGGACCAGTCCCTCGGGACGGAACGAGAGCAGGCCGTACAGGCGCGACACGAGGTTGACGTTGGCCAGGTCCGCTTCCTCGAGCAGGACCGTCGCGCGGCCGAACATGCGCCGCGGCTCGTACAGGTACGTGCCGGCCGAGAAACGCCCCGTGATCTTGCCCGGCACCGGCGCCGCGCCGGGCGCGATCGCGTGCACCAGAGCGTCGAGGTTGAGGTCGGCGACGTCGGCCTGCGCGTGAACGAACGGCTGGCCGTTGTGCCAACTGAGCCGTGACCAGAGGTTGACCAGCCCGCCGCCGATGTTGAGGAACGAGTCGTCGAGGACGACGCGTTCGGGTCCGGCGTACATCGTGAGTTGCGAGTCGCCCAGCGTGAGCCCGCGGAACGAAGTGCCGTCGGGCGAAAGCAGGATGTTGATGCGCAGCGGCTCCAGCGCGCGCGTGCTCGCCGACGGGGCTGCGGCGATCAGCCCGGTCAGCCGCCCAGTGGCGACCTCGGCCGCCGTTGCGCTCATCCCGCCCCAGGGCGCGAGCAGTTCGGGGACGCCCAGGTCGTTCAGAGCCAGATACAGGTCCATCTGGTGCCACGCATCCAGCGGCAGCACGAGGGTGCCGGAGACGTCGCCGCCGCCGAGGTCGGCCGTGAAGTCGTCCACGTGGAGCGTGCGCCCGCGGATGCGGCCGGACGTGCGGGCCTCGGCGTAGGGCACACCGGCCACGGTGACGGGCACCGCGAGGTCGAAGTCGCCGCGTGCGAGCCCCTCGAAGACGTCGATGGTGGCGCGGGCGACGCCGTCCACGGTGAGGCCCACGTCCGTCCCCTGGATCCGGACGGGCCAGCCCCGGCTGGCGACGTTCACGGCCAGGAGATTGGCGTTGGCGAGATTGAACGACACGCTCCCGCCGAGTTCACCTTCGTGGAGTGTGAAGAGGATGTCGTGGATGTCCACGCGCCCCTGTCTGGAGCGGATGAGCCCGCGGCCGCGCTCGACGCCATACCAACCGGCGCGCGGGCTCTCGACGGCCCATTGTCCGGTGAGTTCGAGTCCATCGGTGGTCCAGTCATGCGCCGTCAGCGTGAGTTCGGCCATGAGGACGCCGCCGACGTCCAGCGGCACATCGCCGGCGTCCGCCAGTTGGCGCAGGGAGAGGTTCTCGACACCGACGCGGGCGCGCGGCGGCCCATCCGCTGGCCACGTTGCGCGCAGGGCCCAGAGGCCGCCGAGCAGTTCGAAGGGATCGGTGCGGATGCGGAAGCCGGTGGTGTCGGCGTGGGCGCTCCAGTCGATGCGCACGGGGGCCAGTTCGCCGCCGGGGGCCTTGATCCCGGCGCCCGTGGCGCTGCCGGCTGCGCGCAGGTCCAGGGGCTGGATCGAACCCTCGATCTGGGCGTCGGCGTTCCACGTTCCCGTGGGTGGTGGCTCGGGCTGGACGACGAGGTCGCCGCGCGGTGGTGGCGGCGACGCGACGGTGACCGCCGCGGCCAGGGGCGTGGGGGCCGCTGGGTCGTACGCGACGGAGGCGGAGAGTTCCGCCGGATCGGTCGTGATCACCAGCCGCGGCACGCTCGCGGCGGCGCCCACGCCGGAGGCCTCGCCCGAAATGGAGATCTGGCCGACATCCGAGCGTGGCACGGTCAGCCCCGTGAGATCGAGTTCGGCCATCCACTCGTTCGTGACCGCGTCGTAGCGGGCGGCGGCGGCGTTGATGTGCGCGGGCGGGGCCCGGAGGTCGGTGAGGCGCACGACGGGCCAGCGCACGATGACGGTCGTGGAGAGGCCGGAGAGGTCGATGGGGCCATCGCGGTCCGTCCACGAGAGTGAGGTGGCTTCGAGCGTGGTGCGGAAGCGGGTCCACTCGGACCCGGCGGCGGTGGCGTCGAGGTCGATGCTGAAGCGGCCACCCAGGGCCCGGCCGCGGGCGCTGAGCCTGGCCTGGACGCGTCCGAGCCCGGCGCGCGGCAGCGCGGCGGAGACGGTGAGGGAGCCGAACTGCTGGATGTCGAAGCGTTCGGAAGCGCCGGACCACGAGGCCCGCATCTCGCCGGAGCGCTGGTCGGGGTTCCAGGAGCCGTCCACGGTGACGGTCGTGCCGAGCCATTCGGCGACGAGACTCGAGACGGAAATGGGGCCGCCGTCGGAGGGGAGTTCGAGTTCGCCGGCCCTCAGGAGCAGTGGGGGGGAGGGAATCCGGTCGCCCGCGATGGCGAGACCCTCGGCGCGGATGCGTGTGCGCTCGCCGCCGGTGGTGAGGAACAGGCGTCCGCGCGCGGTCTGGCCGGCGTAGGTCAGGTCGTGGATCTCGGCCTCGCCGCGGAGATCGCCGGGGCGCACGGTGGCTCGCCAGATGCCGCGGGCGGTGATCGGCGGGGGCGGGGCGTCCATGAACAGCGCCGCGACGGGCGATGCGTCATGGATCGTGACGCGGGCTTCGTGGGTCCATGCCGCGTCGGGGGCGATGCGGGCCTCGGCGTCGATGACGCCGGGGACGCGGAGCGTCGCGGCCATGTCGGCCCGGTGCGCGGCAGCCGAGAAGGAGAACGGCAGCGCGGCCTCCCGCCCATCGGCGCGGCGGATGATCACGGTGCCATCCCGGAAGTCCAGCGCGGGCAGCACCGGGGCGGAGGGATCGGAGCGCCGGCGGGCGGCGGCCTCGAGCCAGAGTTGGATCGCCTCCTGGATGTTCCAGCGGCCGGCGGCGTTCTCGAGCACCGCCAGCGTCGGCTGGTGGAACTCCAATGAGTGGATGGCGGTGTCGCGCCCCAGAAGGATGCCCAGAAGTTCGCGGTGGCCGACGACCAGGCGCGGGGCGACCAGCGCCGGCTTGTCCTGGAGCGGCAGCCAGACTTCCACATCCCGCAGCACGCTGGAACCAAGCCATCCGACGTCGATCGCGCCGATGTGCGTGCGCCAGCCGGAGCGTGCCGTCAGGGTGGCCTCGACGCGCCGGCGCGCAACGTCGGTCTGCGAGACGATCAGTTGCACGATGAGGAGGAAGAGGCTTAGCGCCGACGCGAGGCCGATCGCGACGCCGACGAGCCAACGCACGATCCGCGGGGTCGTGTTCACCGTCGCTGGTCGCCTCCGGGACGCGGCGCGGGGCTCTCGGGCTCAGGCTCGGCGGGCCGCGGCTGCTCGCCGGGGTTATCGCCGACGGGCGGCTCCGGTTCCGGCGGGCCGATGGGCTCCTCGAGTTGCGACTTCGGTGTCGCCGCGCGGGAAGCACGCGGCGCCGGGGCCGGCGGCTCCGCGGGCTCGACCGTCGGGATGTCGCCGAGGCTGCGCGGGCCGACGCCGAAGACCCAGAAGTCGTCGCGGAGCGTCCGCCCGATGAACGGGCCGGAGTTGGCGACGGCCTCGCCGGTGGCGGCCCAGTACGCGACGTAGGCGACCGAGGCGAAGCCATACTGTTGGGTGCGTTTGAGGATCGCCAGTTCGGGCGTGACCTCGCCGAAGGCGGGGAGGCCGAGGAGGAAGTCGGTGCGGTCGATGCCGACGCCGTTGGAGCGGACCTCGGCGATGACCTCGGCCTTGTCGGGGGAATCCACGAGTTGCACGCCGGCCAGGAGCATGCGGGCACGCATCTCGCCCAGCACGAACGGGGCGTCGAGGGCGGCGAAGTACGTGGCGTCCACATAGACGCGGCGGCCGCGGAGCAGGTCGAAGGTGAGGCGGTCCACGGCCTCGGCCGCGGCTTTCGACAGGAGGAACTGCTCGGTGGCGGTGCGCTCGGAGTCGGTGATGAGGCGGGAGGCACAGGCGGGCAGGAGTGCGGCCGCGGCGACGGCTGGGATCGTGCTTCGCAATGCCAAGGTCCCACCTCCCGGCCGGCAACCGCTTCCCCCGGTCGCGATCTACCGGCTGGAGAAGTTGAGCGCGCCGCGCGAGCCGGGGCAACCGCGCATGGGCAAGA
>CALAFV010000028.1 GCA_937891445.1 uncultured Phycisphaerales bacterium
CCAGGTGCGCGGCGACCGTGTAGCCGCGGTTCATCTTCTGAAGGATGCGGTCGGAGCCGGACTGGGCGGGGACGTGGAGGTAGCGGCAGATGCGCGGGTGGTCGCGGATGACCTCGAGCACGTCGTCGCCGAAGTCGCGGGGGTAACTGGTGACGAAGCGGAGGCGCTTGATCGCGGGGACCTCGTCGTGGATGCGGCGGAGGAGGGCGGCGAAGGTGGTGGTGGACTCGCTCTTGAAGGGGTCGCGGCGGTGGCCGCCGGCGTAGGAGCGGCCCTTCTGCGGCTGGGTGACGCCGTTGACGGTGACGGCGGCGCCGTGCTCGAAGCGGTAGTGGTTGACGGTCTGACCGAGGAGGGTGATCTCGATCACGCCGGCGTCGGCGAGGCGCTTGCACTCGTCGATGATGTGCTCGGGGGGGCGGTGGACCTCGGCGCCGCGGGTGAAGGGGACGACGCAATAGGTGCAGAACTTGTTGCAGCCGCGGGTGATGCGGACGTAGGCGGAGCGGCCGGCGTAGTCGTCGGGGCTGATGGCGCGGGAGAGGTCGAGGAGTTCGAGGGTGTCCTGCGCGGCGGCGAGGGTGGCGCTGCGGCGTGAGGCGTTGCCCTGGAGGGCGACCTGGTTGGCGGAGCGCAGGCGCGTGCGGGCGAGGGTGTGGGCGGAGTCGCCGTCGGTGGGGAGGGCGGTCTCGGCGGCGAGGGACTCGCGCGTGCGCACGGCGTTGTCGAGCAGCGCCGGGAGTTTGTCGAGTTCGCCGGGGCCGCAGAGGACGTCCACGACGGGCATGCGCTTGATGAGGTCGGCGCCGTCGCGCTCGGCCATGCAGCCGAGGACGCCGACGACGAGGTGGGGCTCGGTGAGTTTGCGGAACTTCAGTTCGCCCAGGCGCGACCAGACCTTCTGCTCGGCGTGCTCGCGGACGGAGCAGGTGTTGTAGAGGACGATGTCGGCGGCCTCGGCGCGGTCGGTGAAGCGGTAGCCGAGCGCGCGGAGTTGGCCGGTGACGAGCTGGGAGTCCAGTTCGTTCATCTGGCAGCCGAACGTCTCGAGGTAGACGGATTTGGGGGGCATGGAGGGAGGAGTTTAGGAGGGGGTTGGGGGGAGGAGGCACCAGGCACTGGGCGCTGGGGGAGGTGAGCAGGTGAGGGGGTGAGCAGGTGAGATCGGGGGAGGCCTGATGAGGCTGGGAGGAGGGGGAGAACGGAAGGGCACGGGCTGGGAGGCCCGTGCCACGGTAGGATCACGCCGATGTGGCGCGGGATTTCGCTGGCGAACAAGTGCCTGCTGCTCTTCGGGGCGGCCGTGGTGCTCATCATCGTCGCCGCGTTGGCCGTGCCGTGGCTGCGGATGCAGGGGATCACGATTGAGGCCAACCGTCAGTTGGCCCGGCATGTGGTCCTGGCGTGGGAGAAACTGGCGCAGGAGCGGGCGGCGGACGCTTCGCCGGTGATCCCGGGGCAGCCGGAGGAGGTGGCGGGGTTCACGGTCACGCTGCTGCGGCCGGAGCAGGTGAAGGCGGCCGCGGAAGAGGACCGCTTCGTCAGGCGGGCGTGGGAGCAGTTCGAGGCGCGGCCGGGGGAGGTGGAGCGGTATTCGGGGTCGTGGAGCGCCCGGGCGAGGGAGGATCGGTACGCCAAAGCGGTGCGCGATCCGGACGGGACGCTGCGGGGGATGATCCTGCTCCACCGGCGCGCGCCGGCGGCGACGCTGGAGCTTTTGGCCGACACGGTCTTCTACTTCCTGTCGGCGGGGCTGATCGCGCTGGGGCTGGCGGTGCTGGTGTTCTACCTGATCACCACGAAACTGATTCTGAGCCCGGTGCGCGAGTTGCGGGAGACGGCGGAACTGGTGCGGCAGGGCGACCTGGCGGTGCGGTCGCGGATCAGCACGGGGGACGAGTTCGAGGAACTGAGCGACACGTTCAACCAGATGCTCGAGGCGCTGACGGCGACGCAGGATCAGTTGCGGGCGATCAACAAGTCGCTCGACGTGAAACTGAACGAGTTGTCGGAGCGCAACATCGCGCTGCACGAGGCGAACCGGCTGAAGGGGGAGTTTGTGGCGAACGTGAGCCACGAACTACGGACGCCGCTGAACTCGATCATCGGGTTCGCGGAGTTGCTGCTGGAGATCGCGGAGCGCGAGGCGGCGGCGGGGGACGACTCGACGCGGCTGGCCAAGCGGCGGCGGTACCTGGAGCACATCATCACGGCGGGGCGGTCGCTGCTGGAGATGATCAACGGGCTGCTGGAGATGGCCAAGGTCGAGGCGGGGCGGGTGGATCTGCACCCCGAGCCGGTGAGCGTGAGCGACCTGTGCGAAGGGCTGGTCGCGATGATGCGGCCGCAGGCGGACAAGGTGGGGGTGGAACTGACGCTCGAGGTCGCGGCGGACGTGCCGATGATCGAGACGGACGGGAAGAAACTCCAGCAGATCGTGTACAACCTGCTCTCGAACGCGGTGAAGTTCACCGGGGACGCGGCGCAGGAGGCGGCGGGGCTGGGCGGGAGCCGGCCCGCGAAGGTGACGCTGCGCGTGGAGCGGCTGATCGGGCGCGCCGGCGAGGGGCCGGAGGCGGAGGACCGCGTGCGGATCAGCGTGCTGGACACCGGGCCGGGGATCGCGAAGGAAGACCTGTCGGTGATCTTCGAGAAGTTCCGGCAACTGGACAGCGGGCACACGCGGCGGCACACGGGGACGGGGCTGGGGCTGGCGATCTCGAAGGAGTTGACGCAGATCCTCCAGGGGGAGATCCACGTCGAGAGCGAGGTGGGGCGCGGGTCGATGTTCAGCGTGATTCTGCCGCTGCGGCTCAGCCGCGTGCGCGCGGAGGAGACGCGGCTGGAACTGGCGCTGCGCGGGGCGCTGGCGGGGCGCGCGGGAGGGGCAGCGGCGGTCGCGGGTCACGAAGGCGCGGGGCCGGGGGACAACGGGGCGGCGGAGCCTCTCGCCGCGGACGCCGGCAAACACGGAAGTGTGGACACAGAGAACCGCCCGGCCGCGGAGCCGGCGGCGGAGGGGGCGGCGGAGGCCCGCGGGGCCACGGGGTCGCCAGCAGCGCCGACGGCGTGATGCGTTGATGGACGACCTCTAGCGTGCCGAGGTGACGGCGCCGACGTGGTGGCGGAGGACCGGCTTGCCGCGGGCGGGCCACTCGACGCCGATGACGTCGATGCGCAGGGGGCGCGAGGTCCAGCCGTTGGCGCGGGCGAGGTAGCGCAGGACGGAGATGAGTTTGGCTTGCTTGCGGCGGTGGACGGAGGCCTCGGGCGGGAGCCAGGTGGCGCCGGAGGTGGCTTCGGGGGCGCGGCGGGTCTTGACCTCAACCAGGACGATGGTGCGGCGGTCGGGGGCGAGGCAGACGATGTCGGCTTCGCCGATGCGGACGCGGACGTTGCGGCCGAGGATGCAGTAGCCGGCGCGGCGCAGGAGCCTCGCGGCGGCGCGCTCGCCGGCGCGGCCGAGGAGACGTTCGGCCTCCGCGGGCGTCGGCCTGACGAGGCCGGCCCGGACCGCGGCCCAGCGGAGGAGTCGGGCGGCTCCCACGCGGGCGATCCTCTACATGCGGCCGAAGTAGCGGGCGGTGGCGATGTCGAGCAGACGCTGCCCCATCTCTTCGAGATCGGTGTAACTGCCCTTGTCGAGGAGTTGGTTGATGTAGCGCTGCTCTTCGAGGTGGCTGCGCTGGTTCGACAGGAGGCGGCTGATCTCGAGTTGGGCTTCGTAGAAGGACTTGGTCTCGGGGCGGTCCACCCGCTCGAGCATGACCCACCAGACGGCCCCATCGACCTCGATCGGGCCGGCGTGGTCGCCCTCCCGCAGCGTTCGGGCCGCGTCGTTGACGGGGCCGATCGTGATGAACTCGGCTTCTTCCTGCGGGCCCTGGATCTTGACGGTGTAGACGCCGCCGCCAGTGCGATTGAACGTGTTGGCGTCGAGCGAGGCGGCCTCGGCGAAGGGGACGCCCGACTCGAGGGCGGCACGCACGGCGGCGATGCCGTCCTCGTTGCTCGCCGGAACCCTGATCAGACGGAGGGTGGCGTCGCCGGGGGGGTTGAAGCGGTCGAAGTTCCGCTCGTAGAAGTCGCGCTGGTCGCGTGTGCTGATGTGGATGCGAGGGGTGACGCGCTGGACCAGGTGGGCGTGGATCAACTGCTTGTCGAGTTCCTGGCGGGTCTTCTCGTCGAGTGAGAGGCCTTCCTCGCGCCGGAGCCGCTCGTCGGCGGCGGCGATGCTTCCCTGGTTGCGCCGGGCCATCTCCTCTTGGAACTGCTGCATGAAGGCGCGGAGGCCGATCTCCTTGTGCTCGCGCGGCATGGAGGCGTGCGCCTCGGCGAGCAGGAGTTCGTCCCAGATCTCGCGCTGGAGGGCGTCGCGGATGACTTGGGTGGCGGAACGCTGCCACTTGCCCATGTCGCCGCGGGCTTCGAGCGCGGCGGCGCGGAGGCGACCGTCGAGGGGTTCGAGGAACGCGGAGGCGAAGATGGGGCGGCCGTTGATCTCGCCGACCTTGGAATCCAGGACGATCGCGGCCGCAGCGCTCCGAGGCGGCAACTCCTGACGCGCGGCTTCGGGAGGCGGGCCGGGGATGGTGGAGACGTCCAGCACGCCTTCCATCGCCTCGGAGACGGCGATCATGCGGATGGGCTTGAGCGGGCGCGGTGCTGCGGTGACGGGGGGCGGCGTGGGTTGAGCGGGCGCCGGCGCTTCGGCGTGCTCGGGGTGTTCGGCGTGCTCGGCAGGAGCGGCGGGTGCGGGTGGACGCTGGAAGTCCTGTGGGGCGAGCGTGGTAGCCGGGGGCTTGGCCTTGCTGCTTGCGCATCCGGCGACGGCCAGGAGGACGGCGATACCGGTTGCTGCCGCGGCCGCGCCGAAGGCTGCCGAACGTCCCCTCCCCGTCAGGGTCGCCGCGGGATGGATCGTCATCGCTGCGCACTCCGGGCGCCGCCGCGCTGAGCGGGGCGTGGGGAAACGGGAAAGAGTAGGCTTGGGCGTCCCCCGAACGCTCGGGGAGGGCGTATACTGGCCCGGGGCGGGATGCGGGGACCCCATGGCTGAATCCGAACCTCCGAAGATCGTCGTCGATAGCGACTGGAAGGCGCAGGCGCAGGCCGAGAAGGAGCGTCTGGCCGCGAAAGAGCGCGAAGCGGCCGCACGCGCAGCGCCGGCGGGCGGAGCGGCGGGGGCGCCGGGGGGGCGGGGGGCAGAAGAACTCCCAGCGCCGGACTTCATGGCGCTGGTGAGCATGCTGGCCACCAATGCGCTGACGTACCTTGGCGCGTTCCCCGATCCGCAGACGGGGCGGGCGGTCGTCGCGCCTGATTACGCGCGGGTGTACATCGATCTGATGGGGATTCTCGAGGAGAAGACCAAGGGGAACCTCACGGAGGAGGAGTCGCGCGACCTGGCGCAGGTGCTGAGCGAACTGCGGCTGCGGTACGTGGAAATCACGAAATTCGTGGCGCAAGAGTTGGCCAAGCAGGCGGCGGGCAAGGGCGGTGGTGCGGGCGGGCCGGGGCCCGGCGGCGTGCCGGACCTGCGGCTGGGCGGCTGAGGCGGGGGATAGATGTTGCGGGGGAGCAGACATCAGGGCCGAGGGGGCGGGGATGAGGAGGATCGTCCTTGTCCGACAAGGCGTCCTGGTTCGATCGGAACTACTTCCTGCTCCGACGGCTGCATTCGCTCTCCGGCGTCGTGCCGATCGGGGTGTTCCTGCTGTTCCACCTGACGACGAACGCGTCGATCGTCTGGGGCCTGATGGACGGGCGCAAGGCGGTCTACGGGCACGCCGGGGTGGCGGCGTACCAGTCGGAGGTCGGGTTCATCAGCCGGGCGCCGTTCCTGCTGCTGACCGAGATCTTCGTGCTGTGGATCCCGATCGCGTTCCACTCGCTGCTCGGGTTGTACTACGCGAGGACGGGGAAGCACAACGCGTACCGGTACTCGTATCAGGACAACTGGCGGTACAGCCTCCAGCGGTGGAGCGGGTACGTCGGGCTGCTGTTCATCTTCTGGCACGTGGCGACGCTGCGGTGGGGGTGGACGTTCCTGCTGCCGGGGGGGACGAAGTGGGACCACCAGTTCGCCGCGAGCACGATGGCGGCGATCCTCCAAGGGCGTGAACTGGCGACCGCGGCGGACGGGACGACCTGGACGCTGACGGGGGCGGGGATCGCGGTGTCGCTGGCGTACCTGATCGGCGTGTCGCTGCTGGTGTTCCACTTCGCCAACGGGCTGTGGACGGCGGCGATCACGTGGGGGGTGACAATCTCGCAGGCAGCGCAGCGGCGGTTCGGGCGGGTGTGCGTGGCGGTGGGGGTGCTGCTGATGCTGGCGGGGTGGTCGTCGGTGATCGGGTTCATGACGCTGGACCAGAAGGTGGCGCGCGAGACGGAAGTACGCGTGCTGCGCGAAGCGCCGGAACTGATGGACAAGAAGGAAGCGGGGGACGCCCTGCTGGGGACGGTGGCGCCGTGAGCGGCGGGGCAGGGCGGAGGCGGGGCGAGCGTGGTGAATCTATCGTCGCTGGCGGGGAGGAAGGGCGGGCATC
>CALAFV010000029.1 GCA_937891445.1 uncultured Phycisphaerales bacterium
GAGCGGCGGGGGAGGGCGGAGGCGGGCCGGCGCGGGGGTTTGAGCGAGAGCGACTGGAACGACCATGGCACAGCAGCGGGTGATCGTCGTCGGGGGCGGGCTGGCGGGTCTGGCGGCCACGGTGCGGATCGCGGAAGCGGGCCTGCCGGTGGACCTGTTCTCGATGGTGCCGGTGAAGCGGTCGCACTCGGTGTGCGCGCAGGGGGGGATCAACGCGTGCAACGACGTGGCGCGGCAGCAGGGGTACTCGGAGTACATGCACTTCGACGAGACGGTGTACGGCGGCGACTTCCTCGCCGACCAGCCGCCGATCTATGAGATGACCCACTGGGCGCCGCGGATCATCGACCTGCTGGACCGGATGGGGGTGCCGTTCAACCGGACGCTGGAGGGGTTCCGCGACCTGCGGCTGTTCGGCGGGTCGCTGTTCAAGCGGACGCACTTCGCCGGGGCGTCCACCGGGCAGCAACTGCTGTACGCGCTGGACGAGCAGGTGCGGCGGTACGAGGTGGAGGGGAAGGTCACCAAGTACGAGTTCTGGGAGTTCCTCTGGCCGGTGATCGAGGATGGGCGCGCGGTGGGCATCGTGGCGCAGGACATGCGGACGATGCAGATCCGGGCGTTCCGGGCCGACGCGGTTGTGATGGCGACGGGCGGGTGCGGGCTGATCTTTGGCAAG
This sequence comes from uncultured Phycisphaerales bacterium, assembly GCA_937891445.1. Classification (GTDB taxonomy): domain Bacteria; phylum Planctomycetota; class Phycisphaerae; order Phycisphaerales; family UBA1924; genus CALAFV01. The sequence goes on from CALAFV010000029.1 coordinate 680, forward strand.
AGCACCAACTCGGTGATCTGCACGGGCGGGGCGGCCAGCCGCTGCTACCAGGCGGGGGCGTGGTACGGCAACGGCGAGATGATCCAGGTGCACCCGACGGCGATCCCGGGTGCGGACAAACTGCGGCTGATGTCGGAGTCGGCCCGCGGCGAGGGGGGACGCGTGTGGGTGCCGCGGAAGAAGGGCGACACACGCGATCCGCGGGAGATTCCCGAGAGCGAGCGGTGGTACTTCCTCGAGGAGCGGTATCCGAAGTACGGGAACCTGGTGCCGCGTGACATCGCGACGCGCGAGATCTTCGACGTGTGCATGCAGGGGTACGGGGTGCGCGGCGAGAACCAGGTGTATCTGGACCTGACGCACCTGACGCGGGAGTACCTGGACCGCAAACTGGGGGCGATCCTGGAGATCTACGAGAAGTTCGTGGGTGAGGACCCGCACGTGATGCCGATGCGGATCTTCCCCGCGGTGCACTACTCGATGGGGGGGCTGTGGACGCAGTTTGTGCCCAAGGACGACGGCCGCGGGCTGGTGCAGGGGGACCCGCGGCAGATGATGACGAGCGTGAAGGGGTTGTACGCGTTCGGGGAGGTGAACTTCGCGTACCACGGGGCGAACCGGCTGGGGGCCAACGCGCTGCTGTCGTGCATCTTCGACGGGCTGTTCTGCGGGCAGAGCGTGGTGACGTACGTGCGCGACGGGGAGTTCCATGCGCGGCCGGCGGAGGGGCTGGGGCAGGGGGTGTACGACGCGGTGGTGGCGCAGGAGACGCGCAAGGCGCAGCGGCTGATCGACTCGGCGGGGTCGGGTGACCCGGCCGACAAGGCGACCAACCCGTACCAGATTGCGCTGGAACTGGGGCAGGAGATGACCGCGGCGTGCACGGTGGTCAAGAGCGGGCCGCGGCTGGAGCAGTGCCTGGGCAAGTTGGCCGAACTCCGCGAGCGGTATTCGCGCGTGCGGCTTGGTGATACCGCGGGGTGGACGAACCAGACGCTGAGTTTCACGCGGGCGCTTGGGGACATGCTCGTGCTGGCGGAGGTGATCGCCCGCGGGAGCATCGAGCGCAAGGAGAGCCGCGGGGCGCACTACCGCTCGGACTACCCGGAGCGCAACGACGCGGAGTACATGAAGACGACGATCGCGAAGTACGACGCGGCGAGCGGGCAGACGCGGCTGGAGTGGGGGGAGGTGATGGCGAATCTGATCAAGCCGCGGCCGCGAACGTATGGAAAGACGGAGGGGAAGGCGGACGCGAAGGGTGAGGGGAAGCAGGCGATGGCGGGGGCCGGGGCAGGGACCTGACCGACCGCAACCGACCGCGCGTGGCCGCGTGCCGAACGGGCGCCGGCGCACGGCGAATCGACTGAGCACGTTCCGGAAGACGCACGCATGACCGCCACCAGCAACGCGCAGCCGACCCGCAAGGCCAAGGCCCCCGACCGCACCGTCCGCTTCCGCATCAAGCGGTGCGACGGGCCGGGGAAGCCGTCGCGGTGGGAGGAGTTCGACGTTCCCGTGCAGGGCGGGGCCGGGGCGAACGTGATCTCCTGCCTCCAGTGGATCGCGCTCAACCCGGTGACCGTCGACGGGAAGCGGACGACGCCGGTGGTGTGGGACTCCAACTGCCTGGAGGAGGTGTGCGGGGCGTGCACGATGGTGATCAACGGCCGCGTGCGCCAGTCGTGCTCGTGCCTGATCGACGATTACGCGCCGAACAACGGCGACGTGATCACGCTGGAGCCGATGGAGAAGTTCCCGGTCGTGCGCGACCTGTGGGTGGACCGGGCGCGGCTGTTCCACACGCTCAAGAAGGTCCGGGCCTGGGTGCCGATCGACGGGACGTACTACCAGGGCCCCGGCCCCAAGGAGTCGCCGGAGAACCAGGAGACCCGGTACACGCTCTCGACGTGCATGTCGTGCGGGTGCTGCCTGGACGCCTGCCCGCAGTTCACGCTGCAGGAAGACCCGAAGGAGTGGGACCGGTCGTTCATCGGGGCGGCGGCGATCAGCCAGGCGCGGCTGTTCAACATGCACGAGACGGGCAAGCGGCTGGCCAGCGAGCGGCTGGATGCGCTTATGGGCCCCGGCGGCGTGAGCGACTGCGGCAACGCACAGAACTGCGTCAAGGTCTGCCCGAAGAACATCCCGCTGACCGAGTCGATCGCGGCGATGGGCCGGGCCGTGGTCTTCCACTCGATCTCGAAGTGGTTCGA
>CALAFV010000030.1 GCA_937891445.1 uncultured Phycisphaerales bacterium
GCCGCCGCCGTAAACTCCCCTCCATGGCCGCCGACCCGCGTCAAACGCCCGCGATGCAGCAGTACTACCGCTTCAAGCGGCTGCACCCCGAGTGCGTCCTCTTCTTCCGCATCGGCGACTTCTACGAGATGTTCGACGACGACGCGGTTCGCGTCTCCAAGGCCCTTGGGCTGACGCTCACGCAGCGGACCGAGGGGGTGCCGATGTGCGGCGTCCCCTTCCATCAACTCGAGGTTTATCTCCGCCGCGCGATCGACGCCGGTTTCCGCGTCGCCGTTGCCGAGCAGGTGCAGGACCCCAAGGAGGCCAAGGGGGTTATCGAGCGCGCCGTGACCCGCGTCGTCACGCCCGGCACGCTGGTGGACGAATCGCTGCTGCGCGACGACGCCTCCAGCCGTCTCGGCGCGGTCTGCTTCCTCGAGTCCGGCGACCGCCCCCGCGCGGCCGTCGCCGTCGCCGACCTCTCGACCGGCCAGTTCACGGTCTTCGAGTCGTCCTACGACGCGCTGGCCGACGAACTCGCCCGGCGCAGCGTCACCGAACTGCTCTACGCCGATACCGCGACCGGCGAGCCCCCGCCCCGCATCAAGACCATCCTCACGGCCCTCTCGCTCGCGGGCACGCCGCAGCCCGCGTGGCACTTCCGCCTCGCCGAGGCCCGCGATGCGCTGGTCCAGCAGTTCGGCGTCGCGACCCTCGCCGGCTTCGGTCTCGCGGAGGACGAGCCCGTCGTGCAGCCCGCGGGCGCGGTCGTCCGCTACCTCCAGCAGACGCAGCGCTCCGAGGAGACCGCGGGCCAGCCCGGCTCACGCCGGCCGACGCTCGCGCACCTCGCCCCGCCCCGCAAGGAGGAGCCCGGCGGTTACCTCCTCATCGACGCCACGACGCTCCGCTCGCTGGAGGTCCTGCGCACGCTCCGCGGCGGCGACGTCGCCGGTTCGCTCGCGGGCGTCTTTGTTGACCCAGGCCCCGCGCATGGAGGTGGGTGGGGGGGATGCCGGACGGCCATGGGCCGCCGCCTCCTGCGCGACTGGCTCTGCCGTCCGCTCGCGGATGCCGCGGCCATCACGGCCCGCCAGCGCGCCGTCTCCACACTCGTCGAGGACCGGCGCACCGCCGCGGCTCTTGCCGCCGCGCTGTCGCAGGTGCAGGACGTCACGCGCATCGCCGCGCGGCTCGCCCTGGCGCGGCTGACCCCGCGCGACCTGGTCGCCCTGGGCCGCTCGCTGGCGCAGGTCGGCGCTCTGCACGAGGCTGTCGAGAACGCCCCCGCTCTGGCCGCTTACGCCGATGCGCTCGCCTCCGTTGCCGACGCCCTCGCCCCCGTTGCGAAACAGATCACCGAGATGTGCAAGGACTCGCCCCCGCAGCACCTACGCGAGGGCGGCCTGATCCGCGACGGCGTGGACCCGGAACTCGACGAGGCCCGGCGACTCCAGCACGAGGCCGGCTCGTGGCTCTCCGAGTACCAGGCCCGCATGATCGCGGAGCACAACCTTCCCGGCATCAAGGTCGGGTACAACAAGGTCTTCGGCTACTACATCGAACTGACCAAGGCCCAGGCCCGCTCCGCACCCGCCTCGTTCGTTCGCAAGCAGACGCTCACCAACGCCGAGCGTTACACCACCGCCGAACTCAAGGAGTTCGAGGACAAGGTCACCACCGCCGAGGCCCGCGCGATCGAGCGAGAGACGGTCCTGTTCAACCGCCTCTGCGACCAGGCCGCGGCGGTCATTCCTGCGATCGGCTCCTTCGCGAACGTCTGTGCGGAACTCGACGTCCTCAACTGCTTCGCCGCCAAGGCCGCCCACCGCGGCTGGACCTGCCCACAGATCGTCGAGGAGCCCGTGCTCGAGATCATGCAGGGCCGTCACCCGGTGCTCGACGAGATCCTCGCCTCCGGCTTCGTTCCCAACGACGTGACGCTCGGCAGAGCCGACGACGGCGGCGGCAAGGGGCCGGCCCTGGCCCTCATCACCGGTCCGAACATGGCCGGCAAGAGCACGTTCATTCGGCAGACCGCGCTGCTCGTGCTGCTCGCCCACGCCGGGTCGTTCATCCCCGCCGAGCGAGCCGTTGTCGGCCTCACCGACCGCATCTTCTCACGCGTCGGCGCCGACGACGCCCTGCACGCCGGCCAGTCCACCTTCATGGTCGAGATGACCGAGACGGCCCGCATCCTTCACCACGCCACGCCGCGCTCGCTCATCATCCTCGACGAGATCGGCCGCGGCACCAGCACGCTCGACGGCCTCTCCCTCGCCTGGGCCATCGCCGAGCACCTCGCCTCGCCGTCCGGCCAGGAGCCCGGCCCACGCACGCTCTTCGCCACGCACTACCACGAACTGACCGACCTCGAGGAGCGTCTCCCCGGCCGCGTGAAGAACCTGCACGTCGCCGTGCGGGAGTGGGGGGATTCGATCGTCTTCCTCCACCGCATCCTGCCGGGGCGCACGGATCAGTCCTACGGCATCCACGTCGCCAAACTCGCGGGCGTTCCGGCGTCGGTCATCGACCGCGCCCGCCGCGTGCTCGACTCGCTCGCTGTACACCATGTGGACGCGACCCCTGCCGGCGAAGCGGGGCCCTCGCCTGCCCGCCGCGGCAAGGGCTCGCGCCTGCACGTCCCCAGGGACATGGGCAACGGCCAACTCTCGCTCTTTACCGAGTACCTCTCCCACCCGGCGGTCGATGCCCTGCGCGAGGTGAAACTCGACGTGATGTCGCCGCTGGAGGCCTTCGATCTGCTGCGCCGGCTCAAGGACCTAGCGGGCTCGCCGCAGGGCGACCGCACGCCGGCATCATGAATCCGGTTTCATGAGCAATCGCTCGCGGGCGCGGTAAGGTACGGGCCTGACTGTCCGCAAAGCCGCTGCGCGAGGCCCGTGCACGCCATGATGGCAACCGAGCAGACCGCCATTCGTATCCTGCTCGTCGATGACGACGAACGCATCCGCGCCAGCGTTCCGCTGGCGATTCACGGGATCGACGCCGGCTACCGCGTCGTCGGGGCCCTCTCCTCGGCCGACGGGCTCACCGACGCCGTCGTCCAGCACCAACCCGACATTGTGCTCCTCGACATCGACATGCCCGGGCGCAGTGCGTTCCACGCCATGGAGGACCTCCGCTGCCGTGGCGGCGGCACGCGCGTAATCGTCTTCTCCTCGCTCGGCGACGGCCCGACCGTCCGCGCCTGCCTCGAAGCGGGCGCCGTTGGCTACATCCTGAAACTGGACGCCCCCGAAGTCTTCCAGGAAGGCATAGAGACCGCGCTCGCCGGCCGGCGCTACCTCAGCCCCGGCGTCGCGTCGATGGTGTGAACCCGCGGGTCCGGAAGGCTCAGATCGTCTCGATCTCCTTTGCCTTGGCCGCCACCGCCGCGTCGGCCTCCCCCTCGTACTTCTTGAGGAGGTCCTGCACCTCGTTCTTGAGCGTCTCGATCTCGTCCTCGGGGATGTGGGCGCTGGCGTCCTTCGCCAGGGCGTCGGCGTGCTTGTTGGCGTCGCGCCGCACGTTCCGCAGCGCCACCTTCGTCTCCTCGCCCAACTTCTTGACGTGCGCCACCAGTTGCTTGCGGCGATCCCCCGACAGCGGCGGCAGGTTCAGCCGGATCTGCTTCCCGTCGATCATCGGGTTCAGCCCCAGCCCCGACGCCTCGATCGCCTTCTTGATCTCCTGGATCGCCCCCGCGTCAAACGGCTTGATCAGCAGTTGCGTCGGCTCGGGCACCGAGATCGAGGCCAGCGCCTTGAGATCCGTCGGCGCGCCGTAGTAATCCACCTTCACGAACTCGACCAGCGCCGGCGAGGCCCGCCCGGTCCGGATGCCGCGGAGCTCCTTCTTGAGGTAGTCCAGCGCCTTGGTCATCGACTCTTCGGCGTTCAGAAGGATGGTGTCGGGGTCGTTCATGAGCAGGGTCTCCGGATTGTGGGCGCGGCCGCCGCGCAGGCGGGGCCGCGCCCC
>CALAFV010000031.1 GCA_937891445.1 uncultured Phycisphaerales bacterium
GGGTGGCTGCGGAAGACTGGTACGTCTTCGAGGCGACACCCTGGGGGGAGCGCGAGCACAGCGGCCCCCACTCCCGAGACGAGGCAGTCAGCGTCGCCAGCGGCCTGGGTGACGCCTTCTTCGCGGCCACCCGTGAGGACCCCGAGGAGATCTGGAGGTCCAACATCTCGGAGTGGGACGACGAGTCCCCCTACCTCGGCTCGCGACGGAGGGTGGCCCCGGGGCGTCGTCGGGCCCAGGTGGACCCCTCGGACCCGATGCCCCCACTGCCGGTGGGCGTCGGTGGTGACCCGCGCGACGACGTCGCTCGCGTGGACCCCGAGGCCGAGCGGTACGTGGACGCCGTCGAGGGCGCTCCGCCCTACTCCCAGCGCGCGCTGGCCGAGCCGGTCAACGCCTCGCGCCGCGTGCGTGCTGCGTTCTGGTGCGCCACCTGCGAGGGGCTCGGTGAGATCGACTACGGCGGCGGCGAGTACGCGGTGTGCCCGGCCTGCAACGGCACCGGGCGTCTCGTCTCGCGGACCTCTGACGACCTCGATGCCTACGCCTCGCGCCGACGCTCTCGTCGTGCTCACCCGACTTCGCAGCGCGCCTCGATGGTGCGCATGGCCCGCGCCATCGGTCAGGCTAATCCCGGCCTGCCTCGGGCAGAGGTGACCCGCCTGGCCCGCAAGGCCGTGGCCGCCCAGCGCGCGATCGCCAAGAGTCGCACGGCGTCCGAGGACTCCTTCTGCGTGCAGGGCGAGTGGAAGGGCAACACGGTCTACATCCAGGTCGGGATGGGCCTGGACTACCGCCCGAGGATGTCCTTCTCGGTCAACCGCGTCCCGGGGTGCTCCATGAGCCAGAAGGCCGCTGAGCGCACCCTGGCCCAGGTCGAGAAGATCAACGCCGCCGCCGAGCCGCACGAGCGGGTCGTCAACCCTCGCGTGGTTCCGGCCCGTGAGGCCTCGCGTCGCAGGACGGCCCTCACTGCCGAGCAGGAGGAGGCCAAGGCCTGGTCGGACCTCAAGGCTGCCACGGGGCCAGTCCAGGGAGGGCGGTGGATGGAGGCCTCCGACGAGGACTTGCTTCGCGCTCTCGACGCCGTGCACAAGGCCTCGAACGTGTGGGACATCGCCTTCATCTCCCACGCGACCCTGTCCACCGGCGACGACATCCGCCAGGTGCTCGGAGACCGACCCGGGCCGATCGACGACCGCGCTCGTGCGCTCACCGGAGGGCCCGTGATGGGGTCGCGAGCCGCCTCGCGCCGCCGCACGGCCGCCGAGGAGTGGTTCGTCTACGCCGAGACCCCGGGGTGGGGCCCCACGCACGTCGCGGGCCCGTTCTTCACCCAGCAGGGCGCACAGGAGTTCATCGACATGTCCCCGCGTCGGAGCAACTGGTTCGTCACGACGACCGACTACCGCCAGCGCGACTTCTCCGACGTCGGCCCGGCCGAGGGCGAGTCCTGGACCTCCTGGCTCGTGCGGAACAACATCGACTGATGGCGCACATCCGCGAGGGAGCGAGGGTCGCCTACATCGGCTACGGCGTAGGCGGCCTCGCTGTGGGCGACGAGGGCGTGGTGCTCGCGCTCGCAGGCTCGGGCAGCCACGTGCGCTGGGCGACCGGCGCGGCCATGGGGCGAACCTCGCTCGTGCACAACGACGACCTCGTGCCCCAGGGGGTGGACCCCTCGGAGGTGGCCTTCGAGACACCCCTGGTGAGCATCTCGGTGCGCAAGGTCTTCGACACCTTCGGCAGCGTTGGCGTGGTCAACGCGCTCGCCGAGGAAGGACACCTGACGCCGCTGGTCGACGCCGTCGACGAGTCCATCTCCATGATCGCCGGACGGGTGCGCGAGGACCCCTCGGTGAAGGAGGACCTGGGGCCCCTGGAGCCTTCCGAGCAGGCAGAGGTCGTCGCTACGATGGTGACCGCCCTGCTGCGCGAGTACACCCGTGAGGATGATGCCTGATGCCTATCGTTCGAGAGTGCGAGGGGTGCGGGTACAAGATGCCCGCCTTCCGGCGTCGGACCCGCGTGGACGGCCAGTTGCTCTGCGACGGCTGCGTCGAGAGCAAGCCCGGGTCCCCGGGCCGCCCCGTCGGCTACCACGGGTCCAGGAGCGACGGCCCACAGAGGATCTGCCCTCAGCACGCGGGTTCGAAGGACCCCCGCCGCAACGTGCGCGTGGTCCCCTCCGGGCCCGAGTGCGAGATCTGCCAGGTCGCCGGGGAGCCTGGTCCGGTGGACATGTTCTCCCTGGGCGCGACGGCGTCTGCGGCGCTGCCTGACGTGTGCGCGACGTGTCACACGCCCTCGGGCAACGGCGGGCTGATCCACGTCGCGGGCAAGTGGACGTGCGCCGAGGGCTGCCCTGCCCCGACCCAGCGCACCGCCACCCACGAGACCGATGGCGTGCCGCGCTTCTGCCCCTTCGACGGCAGCCAGCAGACCGTCGCGGGCTCCGACGGCTCGATCTCGTGCTCGTGGTGCGGCGCGCGCTACGAACTCCGCCTGGCCCCCTCGACCCCGGCGATGCCGCAGGCGATCGAGGGCCAGGAGTACACCGACGTCGAGGGTCCCGCCGCCGACCAGGACGGCTTCGCTCCGGCGGGCTCGATCTCCTCGCCGACCCCGCCCGTGCCCGGCCAGGTGGTCTCTCACTACCGCACCGAGGACGGCGCGCTGCTCGACGAGGACCAGTACGTGCGCCATCTGGCGATCATCACCTCCTCGGACCCGTGGAAGACGGCGATCGCCCTGCGGGAGCAGCGTGAGCAGGGTCACTCCTGACCATTTGAGACGGTGAGCCTGCCGCCGCTGGCCTAGCGCCGCCCGAAGGGGTGAGGAGGTTTTCCACCATGCCACTGCCCCCGAACGTTCGCGAGGCGATCGACAGCGCCGCACCCTCTCTGCCGGGCCGCCCGGCCGTCGAGGAGTGCCAGGGAGCGAAGTTCCACTCCCCCCGGCCGATGATTCTGCACGAGACCCCTGTGGGGTCCGGCGACGTCGTGCTTCTGTGCGGCACCTGCCGCGACAACCTCGCCGTGCTCGAAGCGCTCCAGGAGTCCACCGAGGAGGCGCTGCCCTGGCCGCTGCGCCGCGAGTGGGGCAACGTGATCCGCGCCCTGGCAGGTGCGTGATGGCGAAGAAGAACGGGGAGGCTCTCACTCCCCGCCCCGAGGGATCGTTCCCTGCGGGAGAGGTGCCCGGGCCCTTGCGCCAGATGCTCGCCGGGGGCGGGCGCAGCGAGGACGAGGTCGCCGCCGAGGTGCGGCGCAACCGTCGCGCCAACCAGAAGACCGGGGTGTCTATCCGTGGCGGGAGCGGAGGCATCGACCTGGCGACGGGACGCCCCGTGGACCCGATGTTCTACTGGAAGCAGTCGAACCTCCCCTACGAGATCGAGAAGCCCGAGGAACTCGCCAAGGTCCGCGAGTTCTGCCGACTGCTCTACCGCACCAACCCAACCATCGCGACGTCGATCGACGTGCTGTCGTCCTTCTCGGTCTCCAACATGGAGGTCAAGGTCAAGGACCCTGCGCTCAAGGACTTCTACACCGACCTCTTCTTCGGTGACTCCTCCGACCTGGACTACCACTCGTTCCTGCCCGAGGTGAACCGCGAGATGTTCACGGTGGGCGAGGCGGTGTGCCTGGGGTCCTTCAACGAGACGCTCGGGGTCTGGGAGGCCGACGAACTCATCAACCCCGACGACGTCGAGGTGATCCGCTCCCCCTTCCACAAGACGCCGCGCTACCAGATGAAGTTGCCCCCCGAGATCCACGACGTCATCCGGGACCGCTCCCCGAGGTGGGAGTACGAGCAGTTGGTCACGAACTACCCGGAGTTGGTGAAGTTCGCCGGGCAGGACGCGATGATGCCGATCTCCAGCGTGCTGCTCAAGCACCTGCGGCTGCGCAAGGACCCCTACAACCCCCGGGGCATCCCGCTGCTCATGCGCGCGTTCCGCACGGTGCTCCAGGAGGAGATGCTCCTGGCCGCGCAGGACTCGATCGCCAGCCGCCTCTACACCCCGCTGATCCTCGCGCGCCTCGGTGCGTCCGCCTCGGACCTCGGCACCGACTCCCCGTGGATCCCCAACGACCAGGACCTCATGGACTTCGAGGAGCGCCTGGACGCCGCGCTCGCGGGCGACATGCGCATCCTGGTGCACCACTTCGGCGTGCAGATGTCCTCAGTCTTCGGACGCGAGACGCTGCCGAACCTCACCGCCGACTTCGACCGCATCACCGAGCGCCTGCTCATGGTCTTCGGCCTGAGCCGCACGATGCTCCAGGGCGCGGGCCAGGGCGAGACCTACGCGGCCGACGCGCTGCACTTCGACGTCGTCGGCCAGTTGATGTCCACCCAGCAGCGCCAGATCCGTCGCTTCTTCCGCGAGCGCGCTGCCGTCGTGGCCGAGGCCCAGGAGCACTACGACTACGAGGTCCGTAACGGCAAGCGCTACCCGATCATGGAGGAGGTCCTGGTCGTCGACCCGGACACGGGCGAGGAGCGGATCATCGAGCGCCCGAAGTTGCTCATCCCCGACCTCCAGATGCGCGACGTGACGATGAAGGAGCAGGCCGACCAGCGCCAGTTCCTGGAGGCACTGCGCGCCGCTGGCGTGCCGATCTCCGCCGAGACCCGGCTCATCGGGGTCGGGGTGGACCTGGCTGCCGAGCGCGAGGTCGTGCGCGAGGAGGCCGTGGCCGCCGCCGTCGAGGCCCAGGAGACCCGCAGGCAGACCTACGAGGCCCTGCGCGACAAGGGCCTGCCCATCCCCCAGGACCTGCGCGAGGACTTCGAGCCGAAGCCGATGGGCAGCCCTGCCGGGACCAACGCCGGGGCGACCCCCGACCTGGACGGGGCCCTGCCCAGCATCGGCACCATGCAGGTCGACGACGCCGCGATCGTGCCCGACTACAACGAGACCCCCGGCCAGCAGGCCGACGTGCAGCCCTCGGGCGAGGAGGAGGCCCCGGCCGCCGAGGTCGTGCCGCTGCCGCGCAACAAGATCCGCTCTCGTCCGCCGGAGTCCGACGAGGAGCGCGCGCTCATGCCCAAGCCCGCCTCGCTCGTGCGCGAGGCCGACGGCAAGAGCGTCGTCGAGGTCAAGACCGAGGGCGGCTGGGTCGATGTGGAGGTCGGCGAGGATCTCAGCCCGATGCTCACCGGGCCCAAGCACGTGGGGATGCGGCGCACGGCGAAGTCGATGCGCGACGCCGACGGCAACCTCATGCCCCTGGAGTGACCTGCCCGCGAGAGCCTCTCACCTCCCGAAGGGGTGAGGACGAGCAAACGGAGGAGCCTTGGACGCGGAGCAGTTCGCCACGTTCGACGTCGGCGCGCGAGTGCTGACGGTCGATGGCATCCTCGGCACGGTCATGGCGCGCTACGACGGGCCCGGACCGCAGACCGAGTCCTACGAGGTGGTGCTCGACTCCGGTCTCGGCGGCGGGGAGTACGCGGCCCGCGACCTGAGCCCGGCCCCCGGCACCGTGACGGCGGCGGCCACCAGCCCCGTGCTCGCCACGCCCGTGCTCGCCGACGCCGTCTCGCTCTTCGAGGGTGAGGAGGGCGGCGTCGCCTCGAACGACTACCCCGAGTTGGCCGACATCCTCGTCGAGCGCCCCCCGCTCGCGCACGCCGAGCCGCTCATGCCCCTCGGGGAGGTCAGCCTCGGCTCGAAGCAGGCTGCGGTCCAGATGGAGTGCGCCGAGTGCGGGGGGCGCTACGTCACCGACGGCGAGCCCCACGGGTGCTCGGTGGAGAAGCAGGCGCTGTGGGTCGACACCCCCGAGTCGATCTCCCTCGCGGAGCAGGCGGCCGAGGTGCTAGCCGAGTCCGCCGAGGCGCGCGAGTGGATC